>CAMDPB010000065.1 GCA_945903885.1 Candidatus Finniella inopinata | reverse complement strand
CGGTTATTCTAACCGCATCTGCCTTGTCAGCCCTTGGCTACCTAAATTTCTACAAAGTCATGGCGATTACTTTCTGCACAACGGTAGTGGTCGATCAGGGTTTGTTTATGGTAGGCAGACGATACGGCCCAGCTTTTTTTGAACGTTTCCCCAAACTACGCCCAAGGGCAGATAAAGCATTCAGGCTTTTGCACCGTTTCGACAAATGGTTCATTTTATTATTCCGTTTCATTTATGGTATTCGGGTCATTAGCCCTATTGTCATTGGGGCTGCAAATGTTGAACACAAACGCTTTGCGCCACTTAATGTACTATCAGCATTAATATGGACGACCGTTAGCTGTTATAGTGGCTACGCAATGGGTGATGTTCTTGAAAAACTCCTCAAAAATCTAGAGATCGTCAAACATTACTGCATGCTAGGGCTTGGGGTTGCAGCCATAATTGCAGTTGTTTATTGGTGCTGGAAGAAGTTCAAAAAGTATTCTTGAAACTACATCAAGTCAACTCCCGGTATGCTTGAACTGCACGGTTCCAGGTGTCCGATTCCCCTAAAGTATTTGCTACAGTACAATATTCGCCATTTTGTGGAAGATACATATTTCTTCTCCAGGGCTGTTCTACTCTAGCTTTATTTAAAGCTGTCCATATTTGATCATACTCATGCAAAATTATTTTCCATAATGCTCCGCCAACATTTCTTTGAATATGATCTCTAGAAGGTCTACGGCCAAATGCCAAATCCAAAAAAACTGGATCACTATCTGCATGATCATCGCCGAGAACTCTTCGTATCGCATCTAAGTACATGTCTTTCTTTGAAAACATTGTCCACAGTGCTTCTACAAAAACGCAATTTGCCATCCCAAATTTTGGGTTGGTATGTTCGCCATGGGGGATCTTTAGCTTATTAAAAAATCGCAGGTGCTGTTCTCTTTCTGTAATATTCCCAGCTGCAACGAAAGTGGGGGCGGCGGTAGGGTTTAGATCAGTGCTAGATAACGCTTTTAATATTTCACAAGAAGACGCCCCACAAAACAAGTTTGCCCATTCTCCTATAAGGTTACGGGTAGTCCATGTCATGATCTCATGTACAATTTTGGGGTGACATAACCGAGACAGGCCAACATTAGCTTCATACCAGTCACTATTAGTTATCCCGCTAACCCCAAAGCTAACATCCCTAAGAAATCTCATGAGAGATAACTTCATATACACATAATGTTTGTATTCAAGGGGTTGATCAGCGCTACAGTCTGCAATAATCCTCTCAAGTTGCGCCTCACCAGTGCTAACCGAACGACGCAATTTTTCGCAGCTTACGGGAGTCAAATCCTCTTGTTCAATATACACAGTTTCCCTGTGACGATTAGCATAGAACCTTACAAATGCCGTACTGATTAGGTATTTAGCATTCCTATCAAGAATCATGTCAGATAGTTTCCATGCAATCACTTCTCTAACAGATTTTTGGGTAGGTACCGGAATGGAACAATCTTTTAACAGCGTTATAACATTACCGCAATCAGATGCATCACCAAGACTTTCATCGGCGTATTTAGGATCGGTAGCTTCTCCTTCACATCCCATTACAGGAGGCTTTTTCAGATATTCATCAATAAGCATACTTTGGTAGCTCATTGAATAATCAGCTCCTTCGCAAACACTTTGCAGAATCCCTAGTCCTAAAGCTAAGTATATTACCTTACGCATTCTCATGTTCTATAGCTCAATATAAATTTGATTATCTAAAATATAGCCATGAAATATTAATAAAATTCTAAGAACTCCATCTTTAGATTATATTTATTACAAAATAATGCAGCATCTTCCTTTGTCAGGGTAAGAACTGAAAGCAGCCACAATAGATACCCAGGCAAGACTACTAGAAAGATGATTTTTTAATACAGCAGGCATTTTGTTTGCGGTGTCTTTGCCAAGAAGATTCGCTAAAGATTTAGGAAATTGTTGAGTGATCGAATATTGATCGGAAAAATCGAGAAAGAATTCACTTGTTACAACCGTTTGTCCACGCGCGATTTTCATACAATAATTAAGCAATGTATATCTTTTCTGAAGCAATACCTGCAATGCTAATACCAAGCTATATCTTAATTC
Organism: Candidatus Finniella inopinata; assembly: GCA_945903885.1. Lineage (GTDB taxonomy): Bacteria > Pseudomonadota > Alphaproteobacteria > Paracaedibacterales > CAITNM01 > CAITNM01. The sequence goes on along the minus strand of CAMDPB010000065.1, from coordinate 4,322 downwards.
TATTGCATAACCTTCTGGAAAAAATTCCGTAGTATTTAAAAATTTGACCGCATGTTTACGCAGTTTTTCTGTTTTTTTTAAAGGCTCATCAATTTCAAAATTTATCCAAGCTCCTCTTATTGTTAAGAAACAGTCTGCTGATTCGTTATTAAAACCATATTGTGTGAGAGTTTCTCGATTCACATAAATAACATCTGTTGAGTACATCGTATCAGAGCCAACAGAGTAGTCCGAAAAAGAAGTAGAACGTCTTTTATAAGGAAAAGTACACTCCAAAAATGCTGTGTCAGAGTTAGTAGAACAACTAGAAAGTGAATTAGTACGCAAGCCTAAGCGAGCATAATCTTTTTCAAAATTTCTTTCATCATCAGTGGCTGCCCATATATTTTTTATTCCAGCTATTAACAGGAAAATTTGTAATAAGATGCAATAATATTTCATATCGCCTAGATAACTTATAAATTCATTCATCTTTAAGCTTAGCCGACCATCTATTAATAGCAAGTGAATGGAAATGGATCTTGTAATCCATTAATCCGTGAAAACATTCATCACTCAAAACATTACTTCATGTAGGGATTGGCATGGCAGCTATAATTGCTATTGCCAGCTGGCATTGGAAAAAGTGCAAAAGCGTTCTTAAACTACATCAAGGAACAGCAAGAATCAGGTGTATCGTAGCTAAAAGAATTTTGTCCAAAGGGACTCAGGGTATCATTATGTGCACTAAATGCTGATAAAATAACATCCCATGCTTTAAATGTAGAAAATTGATCTTTCAAATCTTGCGACAATTTTGTTTCTAGCGAGTTATCGACCATATTCGTTAAGGAATACGTAAATGTTTCCTGCACAGAACTGGCGCTTTGAAAATAAGGAGAGAATTCAGCAGAATATTCAACATTTCCAGCTGCTAGTGGCAGAACAAAGTTTAGTAAAGCGTGTCGATTTTTAAGCAATTTATGGAATGCGCGTACTATCTCTGCTTTATTCTTTGCTGGTATGAACGCAGATAAAGACTCGTTTAAACAACACTTTACCCTGTGCTGAAATGCTTCTGAGCTTTTATCAGCCAAGGTTTCATCAACAAAAGGACTGTACTCATTATCCCTAATGTTTAAAAAGCATTGCGCTGGGTCTTCATTAAATTGATAGGTGTTAATTAAACTTTGTAGATCGACCCTATAAACACTATTGCTGTATTTACATGGAGCTGGAGCAACTCGGTGATGCTGATCGGTACGAGCAGCAATAGCATGTGGATCACGTGGGTAAGCATCATCTTCTTGAATATGAACGCTTGCGGCGAAGCTGCTTGTGGCACTAGCTATGAATAGCAACCAGCTGAATAATTTGAAATGATCTTTCATACAAAGCGCCCGTATCAATTTTATTTGTTACATATAACTTAATATTAAAACACATTATGTTAACAATAAATAAAAAATTAGAATTTAGTGATCTAAGCGTTGCAAATCCAGCGTCTTTTTTTGTAGAGGGATGAGAAACTTATTCAGCCTTTCCTACACCCAAACCTTATACTGGTGGGTAGCTTCTCCAGATAAAAACAAATCAGTCAGTCCCCACACCAAGGCATCCAAACGGTCGGGGGATTTTGCTGTAACCTCTGGAACCCAAGAACACAATTGCGTTTCAAGGGCCTTAAACGGCTGAATATGCTTCACTTTTCCTTGTTCGTATAGGCTTACAATTGGTTCGGCCCGAATCGCTTTGCCTCGGGTTGCGCGCACACCTTTATAACTTATGTGGGGATCACAGGCCATTAGCAAATCTTTCACCATGTCTCCGCCTTTGTTAACTTCGGCTACCACCCGGTCAGCCTGGTATTGATGGTACAACATCACCACCTTTTTCACCCATTCCGATGGGGTGGCTTTATAAGTTGCATCTTCCAACACATATGCCTGTTGATTGGCATTGAAACCTATCACTACAATGCCGGTTTCATCGCTTGTGTCATAATCAGTCACGGCTGGATCAACCGCTACTATAATACGCCGCCAGTCTTCATTTGGTGGACGCTCGTAAACAATTTTTTCGGGTGTCCACAATGCCCCTGATGTTTCATCTATCATTTGAGCATAAATTTCTTGGGCTTCTAATCGGGTGCCGGCAAATTGCTTATTCAAATTTTTCAAAAATCCAGGTGCTAAATTGGCTGCATTATCCAAGGTTGAACCACGGGTCACCACACAGTCAGGATCATTTATTAGTTGGGTGAGTACCGGATTTCTTCGAGGGGTTGTTGTGATAATGCACTTGGGGTGCGACCCTAAGCGTAAACAAAGGCCCAGCTGTTCCCAAAACTGTTCTGTTTTCTTGAATTTTGCTAACTCATCTACCCAAGCGGCATCAAACTGTGGACCGCGTAATCGTTCATAGCGATCGGCACCAAAAACTTGTACTTTTGCTCCATTGCTAAATTCAATTACGCCGTCACTTTTGCTATATTTTTTGATTGCATTTGCAGGAACAATGCTTAGCAATCCACTTTCCCCTTCAACCATTACTTGACGGGCTTCAATAATGGTTTGGCCCACAAAGGCAATGCGCTTGTAGCGGTTGGTTTGAATCCAGTTCCACACGGTTTCGGCGCCTGTTCTGGTTTTGCCAAAGCCGCGACCTGCCAAGATTAGCCAGGTATCCCATGGTCTGTTGGTTGGTTCTAGTTGTTCTGGTCGAGCTAGTTGTTCCCAGTTGTTGGGAATAGCTTCTTCGACATCTTCTTGATATTCTTGTTTGCACTTTTTGCATAACTTCATTCATATGATGTTTTAAGACCAGTATCGCTAGTTTATGCAAAACTTAAAAAAGCCCATCCAAAAAAAATTGCGATTAGCCTAAAGTTTTTATAGTAGAAGCGCAAAGCTTTTTCTATAAATCCACAGGGATTTTTCCCCGTGGATTTTGTTAAAAAAGGTGTTTACAGGTAGCTTACCTGATAACAAATCGCGCTAAATTGTTGATGCCACTTGTGTTACGCTTGTGTTATCAAAAGGCTATAGTTAGATTTATTACCTAATTTTAGAACTTAAAATGTTCCGTATTGATCTTTTAAGCCTGTCAGTGTTGAGTAATGGGTAATAGCCTAATTCGTCTTTCGTCTCCTCAAAGGATTCCCAGTAGCAATTTCTAAATTCGTCATCTGTTAATCCTAAAGACATATTAATAATATCAATATCTAAATCGTCATATTTTTGTTGGCGTTTTAATCGTAGCTTTTCACGTTGTCGGTCTTCATGTTGTTGCGCAATATCCCCCCAAGAATGCTCAGATTCTTTATGAAAGCTTTCTTTATTTGGTAGAAATCCACATTCAGCAGCGAATAAACTGTCTTCTGCATCAATCTTAGCTCCATATAGCCAGTCTATTACTTTATCCATTAAGATACGATTATCCAAAATTTCTGGTTTAATTAAAACAGCGGCAGATAATTTTTCAATAAGCTCTATTCTATTATGACTATGTATCCCGTTAACTGATTTAATCATGTTTACAAAATTAATGAACTGCTTCGCTGTTTGATGATCAAAACAATCACGCATTATTGAATCCGTAATTTCTTGTGAAACCAGTTCAATATTAATTTTATTAAACGTATCAAAAGCATCTTTAAACTCAGTTACTTCAACTTGAAGCTTATCAATAGGTTGCGTTAGTTGCTCAATTGAAAATTTTTCCATGATAATGTTAAGCTGTATCTCATAATATTCAGCCAATACAGAAATTACTTTTTCTTGGGCAGCTGTTAATGCTAAGGGCTTCTTCGCATGGTGATGATGTGATTTTGCCCCAGGGCTTGAGCGTACATGACCTTTATCTTGTTCTATTCCAGGTATGTTTTGCTCAGTGAGCAAAGTTAAACGAGAAAAATCAGTTTCTGCTTTCCTTTCATGTTCAGGTATGTTTTGACCAGTGAGCAAAGTTAAACGAGAAAAATCAGTTCTTATTTCAGGTATATCTGCATAAGCGCACAAGGTTAAAAGTGATGTGAAATTCAAAGGGTTACCTCCATCATATTCATCTAGCAAACTGCCTACAAGCCCGTTAGATACTAACGCATCGAAGCAATTCTTCTGTCCTTTTCTCAATAATTTTCTTAAGAATTTTTCCAATGTTTCGGGGGTTTGTTCATCTTCTTCTTCGGGAAAATCAAAAAGTTTACCTAAAGCGCTTTGTATTTCATCACTAACATCTGTGCCGGGATTTGAGAACGTCGATTGAAAATCACGTTTTTCATTTTCATCGCTGCTTTCTCTTTCAGCTTCTTCTTCTTCTTCTTCATGATGAACATCTGTGCG
>CAMDPB010000064.1 GCA_945903885.1 Candidatus Finniella inopinata | reverse complement strand
TCATCTAAATTTCCAGGAACTTCTTGTCGATTTGCTGCGTTCAAAGCACTGGGAATATGCAATGTAAATAAAATTGCAATAAACCTTAGATTTTTCATAAAAAAAAGAATTTTAAATTAACACGGATAATATTATTGAAAATAATTTAATAATTCAATAAAATTGTTTGGAAAGAAATTATACTACGCCACTCTACCAATTCTAATAATTTCCCACTCAAGCTCTTGCTCAGAAATTTGCTTCACTTTTTGGCGCACTAATTCACCCAAACGTTCTAATTCATTAGCAGAAGCACCACCTGTGTTTAGCATAAAATTACAGTGTTTTTCTGAGATTTTTGCAGCACCAATAGTTATACCGCGACATCCCGCCTTATCAATTAATTCCCATGCTTTTGCATAATCAGGATTTTTAAAAGTACTGCCGCCAGTGCGCCCCTTAGTAGGTTGGCTTTCTTCGCGTAATTTTAAATACCGTTGAATATTCTGTTGAATGTTCAGAGCGTTGCCTTTGTTTATTTTAAATGCTGCCCGCACAATCACGCAGCCTATTGGCAATACTGATTTTCGATAACTCATATTTATTTCATGAGGCAAAAGCTTATGAAGCATTCCCTGATCATCAATTATTTCAACCCATGAAAGAACATCTTTCACTTCAAATCCATAGCACCCTGCATTCATAGCAACTGCGCCGCCAATAGAACCTGGAATTGTTACCAAAAACTCAACGCCGCTCATGCCATGTTGCATTGTAAACATAGCAACAGTTCTATCTAATGCTGCAGCACCTACAACCAATTCATTATCTTGAACAGTAATTTCTGAAAAACCTCTGCCCAGTTTAATAACGACACCGTCATAACCACCATCACGAACCAACACATTTGAGCCAGCTCCCAGTAAAAAATACGATACGTCAGAAGGTTTGTTTTTTAAAAAATATTGTAGATCAGAAACATCTTCAGGTTTATATAATACCTCAGCCGGCCCACCAACCTGAAACCAAGTTAACCCAGATAAAAGTGTCCCAAAGCTGTAACGCCCACGCACATTAGGCAAAACATCTTGAAAATTCAGATCAACATTTTTTTTTGCAACAGTAACCATTGATTAATATTTCTACGTTATTGTTAAATTAACCCGAAAGGGATGCGGCTCAAAACAGTGTGTTCCCCTCGCGCTTTTTGAGTCGCTCTTTATAAAATATTTTCATTTACAGCTTTTAAGGATGGTTGAAAATTTTTCTCGAAATCTTGCACCAATTCAAGAGCCCAAGTTGTAATACTTCCCGCACCCATACAAAGAATCATGTCACCAGGTTCTAAAAATGGCATTAACAAACCAGCCAGAGAAGATGGATACTCAAAATAACGAACCAATATGCCTTTTTCAGCAATACCGTTTGCCAAATCTTCACTAGTAACGCCATTTGGTGCTTCACCGGCGGTATAGACTGGAGAAACCAAAACTTGCTCACAGCCCTCAAAGCAATTCACAAAATCTTCAAATAAGTCTTTTAGCCTAGAATATCGGTGAGGCTGCACAACTGCATATATTTTTCCTTTGGCAGCTTGCTTTGCAGAGGAAATAACTGCACGAATTTCAGCCGGGTGATGAGCATAATCATCAATAATTCTTACACCATGAACACTTCCAACTTGTGTGAATCGTCGTTTTATTCCTTTAAAGGTCTTAAATGCATGACGCAGAATAGCATCAGAAATACCTAGCTCTTGAGCAATAGCAACAACAGCTAGCGCGTTCTGAACATTATGTTTGCCCATCATAGGTAAATATATATCTTTTAGAACTGCGGGGAGCGTGGTTACATTTTCGCCCACATAATTTTCCAGTTCACGTTGCTTTTCCAAATAATCAGGTCTGATTACGACATCAAAAACAACACCATCGAAGTTAAACTTAACATTTTGCGCTGAAACATCTGCATGTTCACTAAAACCGTAAGTCACAATGCGGCGGTCTGCAATTTCTTCTGCAAGTTTTTGAACTGTTGGGTGATCAACACATAGTACGCCCAATCCATAAAATGGAACATTTCTTACAAAGTGACGGAAAGCTGCATACAAAGACTCAAAATCTCCGTAGTGCTCCATGTGTTCTGGGTCAATGTTGGTAACCACAGCAATGGTTGCCGGAAGCCTAGTAAAGCTACCGTCAGATTCATCAGCTTCTACAACAGCCCAATTGCTTTTGCCTAAACGTGCGTTGGTATTATATTCGTTAATAATGCCACCATTTACAATTGTAGGATCCATACCCGCTGCATCAATCAACCATGCCAACAAAGATGTGGTAGTTGTCTTACCATGGGTTCCACCGACCGCCAACGATAAACGACCACGCATAATTTCCGCCAGCATTTCAGAGCGATGCATAACAGGAATGCGCAATCGACGCGCTTCAAGAAGCTCAATATTGTCAGACTTAACAGCTGTTGAAATAACAACAGCCTGCACCTTGGATAAATTTTGAATATCATGACCTATAAATATAGGTATACCCAAAGACTGAAGTCTTTTGGTATTATAGCTTTCAGCTATATCAGCTCCTTGAACTTTGAAACCACTTTGGTGAAGCACTTCGGCAATGCCGCTCATACCAATACCACCAATTCCAATAAAATGAAGTGCGCGTGTTTGACCAGGTAAAATATTCATTTAATTATTATGCAGAAAAGGTTACTTCTTATAGATAGCTATCCTGTAAGAAACTTTCAACCCAATCGCTTAAATCTTCTGCTGCATCAGGTTTTGCTAGGTGGTGAATAGCTTCACTCATTGCCGATAAAATTTTTCTATGTTTCATTGCGTTTTCAATAAGTTGTGCTAAAGCTGGTGGGGTTAACTCGGATTCATTTATCACCCAAGCACCACCAGCATTTACTATTTGGCGAGCATTTTCACCTTGATCATTATCTTTTGAAATAGCTAAGGGAACAAAAATTGCAGGGACCCCAAGGCAAGTTAATTCAGCAATAGTAGAAGCACCAGCACGACAAATTGCTAAATCAGCATTGCGTAATCTACTTGGCATATCACTAAAAAAACTTTCAAGAGTTGAGATTATTTTTAGTCGGTCATAAATATTTTTAACATCATTTAATTGTTCATGACGACATTGCTGCGTAACCGTAAGTTGTTCCTGTAAAGATTCCGGCAAGAGCTCAAGAGCTTTTGGAATAACATCTGAAAACAACTTCGCCCCCTGACTGCCACCCACAACACAAATGTGAAATTTTTCATGAGTAGTATCTCTGGGCGTGGTCATTGCCATACGCACAAGTTTTCGCACAGGGTTACCAGTCCAAATCGCTGAGCTTGGCGCTCCAAGCGTAGGTGAAAAACTTATCGCCAAACCTTTAGCGAAACGTTGCAAAAATTTATTTGCTCTGCCGAGGATAGCATTTTGTTCGTGTAACAGTGTTTTTTTAAGTAGTAACTGGGCAGCAATCATACCAGGAAAAGAAGGATATCCACCAAAACCAACAGCTATATTCACATGATTTTTTTTTATAAACCAAAGAGCTTTAAAAATTCCTTTAAGCATAGTGAATAGGTATATAAAAATGTTGTCACGTCGGACATTCAGCACTTCGATAGCGTCAAAATATTCATAGTTCACAAAATTCATCGCTCTAGAATCGGTCAAAAGCGCTAATTTATGTCCGCGCTTTTTTAAAGCTGAGGCTAACCCTTCAGCTGGAAATACATGACCACCTGTTCCACCAGCACACAAAACAATCACGGAAGCTCCTTCATTAATTCTATTGCTGCCATTCGAGCGGCATCATTTACATTATTTCCGGAAAGCATACGCGCTATTTCACTTACACGTTCATTTTCCACTAAAACTTGCACGGTTGTGGCTGTGGTTGTTTGTTCTTGCTGTTTTTCTACAACCAGATGATGTTCCGCTTGTGAAGCCACCTGTGCCGAATGAGTAATTGCCATAACTTGACCGCATTTACCTAGGCGACGCAAACGTCTGCCAATTGCTAGCGCCACTGAACCGCTAACACCATGGTCAATTTCATCAAAAATTAAAGTTGATAAGTTGTGTTGATTTGCAGTCGCAACCTTTAGTGCCAACATAAGCCTTGCCATTTCGCCACCAGATGCAGTTTTGTGCAAGGGCGTAAAAAGCTGACCTGGATTCATACATACTTCAAAAACAACCTGCTCCACGCCATGGGTACTCCAGTGAGCTTCTGGCAAGGAAACAAAATTAATACGAAAACGCGCGTGAGGCAAGAATAAATCTGGCAATTCTTTATGTACATTATTTTCTAATTCACCAGCTGCTTGAGTTCGATGCTTTGATAAAATTTGCGCTGCTTCAATATATTCTTGCTTAGTTTTACTCAATTTTTTTTGCAACTGAGTGCGTTCATATTCAGGATCATCAAGTGCCTGTTGCTGACCCTGCAAATTTTGCAAAACGTTATACAAATCATCGCCAGCAATATTATATTTTTTAGCAACAGAATGTAATTCGCTATAACGTTGATCATATGCTTGCAGTTCTTTTGCATGAGCTTGATGCTGATCAAGTAAATCTCGTAACGCTTGTTGCGTTTCTTTAACTTCAATGTAAGCACGGTCTAAGCTTTTAGCAGCTTCTTCCAAGGCTTCTAGTCCAGGTTGACCAGACCTTGTTAGCGTTTGCTGATGTTGCGCAATTTCACTGGCTAAATCTTTAGGAAATGTTAGGCCCGTCAAACAAGCAGCTACTGTATCTGCAATTTTTGCAAATCCAACAATTGCTTCACGTTTTTGCAAAAGCAATGTTTCTTCGCCATCTACAGGCGACAGATTTTTCAGGTCTTCCAACTGCATTTTCAAAAAAGCTTTTTGACTTTGATTAGTAGAAATGCTTTCTTCAAAAGCTTTTAAATTAAAAATTGCTGTTTGCAAACACTCATGCGCAGTTTCAACGGTATCTCTAATTTTCAGGTCAATTGCTTGATCCAAAAGAACACGTTGACGACTTAATTCAAATAAATGATCTTGTTGCCCATGAATATTAATGAGCTGATCACCTAAAATTTTTAAAGTTTGCGCAGTAACAGATTCGTCATTAATAAAAGCTTTAGACCGCCCGTTCGTCTGTAAAACTCTGCGCAGAGCAATTACATCACGTTTGGGTAATCCCTGCTCTTCAAAAAAATCACCAAAGTAAGAATCATATTCAAATTCAGCAAAAACAGAAGCTTGGTCAGCATTTTTTCGAATAAGAGTTTGCTCACCCCGTTGCCCCAAAACCAGACACAAAGCATCAAGCAGAATAGATTTTCCAGCTCCTGTTTCGCCGGTAAGCACACAAAACCCAGACTCAAAAGACAGGTCTAAAGCTTCAATCAGCACAACATTGCGTATACTGAGTGCACGTAGCATGCGCTAGCGTTTAACCCCTTGCATAGCTTCATAAGCCAAGGAATACCAATCAGAGTCACCATAGTTGTGACCTAGAACCGCAGCAGAGGCCTGCGCTTCATCATATAAACCAAGTGCTAAATAAGAAATGACCAGACGATAAAGAGCTTCTGGAACATGAGCTGATCTTTCATATTCCTTAACCACTGCTTTTAAACGATTAATTGCCGGCAGATGCGCTTCTTTTTGTTGGTAATACCTAGCTACTTCAACTTCTTTTGCTGCTAAATGATCACGAATCAAGTCAATTTTTAATCTAGCGTCTTTTGCATACTTAGTATCAGGGAAACGGTTGATTAATTTTTGGAAAGCATCAGCGCTCTCTTTTGCGGGAGTTTGATCACGTTCCACAATAGGAATCTGCTCATAAGAAATCAAACCAAGCATGTACATAGCATATGGAACGTACTCATGCCCAGGATGCAGCTGAATAAATGTTTCGAATGATTCTTCCGCATCTTCATATTTTTTAGCTAAATAGTATGCATACCCAGCCATAATTTGCGCATTAAGCGACCAGTCAGAGTATGGATGCTGACGCTCAACCTCAGCATACGCTAATCCAGCCTCTTTATGTTTTTTGGCTTCCATACGATCAACAGCCATTAAATACAGCTGTTCAACTGACATTTCATCAAATTTTTCACTATCGTCTGCACAGGATGCAAGCATTAGAACAAGTAGTCCGGAGAGGAGTCGTTTCACAACTTAAATATAGTTACTATTTTCGGCTACAATAGCATAAGGAAAATATGTTTCCTAGTGACGGCTAGGATGAATTAGTTTAAGAAAAAAATTGCTTGTTTATATTCAACCACTACTCTGTTAGTATTTTTAATTAATATATACTCATTCCGCTTGTAGAGCGCCACTTGTCATAAGCACCCGGTCTTGCTAGAGTGCTGTGCTAAATGGAATAATTTTATTAAAATTTAAAGACAGAGGTTTCCTTGTCACAAAGTGTAGTTATAGTTGAGTCGCCTTCAAAAGCTAAGACTATCAACAAATACCTAGGTAGCGACTATAAAGTCATTGCTAGCTATGGTCATGTACGTGATTTGCCATCAAAA
>CAMDPB010000063.1 GCA_945903885.1 Candidatus Finniella inopinata | reverse complement strand
AAAGTGAACGCTCTGACCTAAAAAATGCGGGATAACAAGAATGTCACTAAAAATAATTGCTGCATCAAAATCAAATCGAACAATTGGCTGAAGGGTTGCTTCCACAACCATTTCTTGGTTTAGGCAGAAATGCATGAAATTGGACGTTTTTTTTCTCAAAGCCCTATATTCTGGCAAATAACGACCTGCTTGCCGCATTATCCAAATAGGTTTTTGAGTTTCGGTATGACCGTTTAACGCCTGAACAATCTTCATACTAATAATAATATATATATTTAAAGGTTTTAGTGTTGGTAGTAGTGCTTGTGCAAAAGCCCAATCCCAAAGTTGTCCCCATCTTATCCACAAGATTTTCTTTTTGTACAGAGGATAGAATCCTTATGTGAGTTGATTGTGTAAAATTTTTTCTAAACTGGGGATATTTTTTGTTTGTGTGTTTACAACTGGTGTATAAGTTGCTGAATTTAATGGCTAACTGAGCATTTATGCACAGGGGGTTTTTTTACACAATGTTTACACAGCGCTTATGTGTATTTTTCCACAATTTTATGCACAAGTTTTGAGATTGTTGTTGCGCAAGTAATTGATAAAACTACGATAAAGTGTTTGTGGTAAGGGGGTTGGAAGATATGCATCGATAAAACCAATTTTATTAAGTTCTAATTGCTGGAGCATTCTCCCATAGCTATCAATAACTGCACTAATACCATTGTTAGCTACACGTATTAGGGGCAGCCCTTCTTCGATGGCCCTTACCTGTACAATTTTAAGGTGCTGATAGGGGCCACTGGTTATTCCATACCAAGCATCATTCGTAATGTTTAACAGCCACTGGGGACGGTCTGTGGGTTCAATAACGGCCCCACTAAAAATAGCTTCATAGCATATAAGAGGACTAAATGAGGGAATGCCTGATACGCGAATTGTTCGTGGTCCTGTTCCTGCAGAATAATCAATGCTTCCATTAGTAAGTTTTGGAAGGGGGTTTAGAGAACGCAGAGGAACATATTCACCAAATGGTACCAAATGAAATTTATCGAATGTGGCATGAATCACCCCTTTACTATCAATAACCTGAAGGCAACTGAAAGCCTTTTCTGGGTTATGCATTCTTCTTGGTGCGCCAGTAATCAGGTAACCTTGACTTATAAAGCCACCCAGATGGCCAGAAAAATCAACATGAGCATCAAGAGGAATGGTTATAGCAGCCTCTGGCCAAATGGTTATATCAATAGGCTTTTCGGCTTCTGATCGTGATAGTATTTCTAAAATTGATAAATTCTTTTCAAAAAATTCAGGATGCCATTTTTCACGCTGATCAACAGAAGGCTGAATCAATCGTAAGCAAATCTCAGTATTTAATTGTGGTGATTTTAAACGATGATTTCCTTCAATCCAAAAACAGAGCAGGGCACCAAAAATACCTATCCCAAGCCATTTTTGTTTTGTGTAAAAAACTACAGCAGCTGCGGTTGTTAAAAATGATAATCCAAAGATTCCAAAAAACCTGGTGCATTGTAAAAGCTGTAAATCCCACACATAGCCGTTTAAATTCCACGGAAAACCAGTGAATAAAAAACTTCTGGCGATTTCACTTAATGACCAACCAAGAAAAAACACCCATGCAAATGCAACTGTATTTTCCTTGAAAAAATAGCTTGGAAAAATAAATACAGTTGGAAATAGGCCAACAATAATTGGCATGCAAATTAACCCAATAGGCATGGCCTCGGGAATGCCGTATACATTAAATGCCCAAGCCACCCAATAAAGCTGAGTCAAAAAGAAAAAGAAAAAAAAGGTAAATGTTCGCTTGAAAAAGTTATAAAAAGAACTTTGCGTTTGAATGTGAGTAAGCAAAACATAAATGGAAAAAAATAAAGCAATAGGCTGGTTGAAAGGCGAGAACGCAAGTCCGCCAATAATGGAAAAAAGTATTAAGTTTTTTAAACTAATTAAAGAGTATTTTAGTGTTTTATTCATCTTCTAGTGATACTATCAAAAAATGTATTCCCCCTAAAAGGAATTTTAAAATGCAAAAGATGCTGTATGTTATCTCTTTTATTTGTTTGTGTATATTCCCTGTTGTGGGTGAAGACACTTGCGAAACTTCGGTAAATGGTGCCTCTGGTTTTATCGGGAAACTAGTAGATGAAGCTCTTGAAATAGTGAACAAAGGCAATGCGTCTGATGACGTAAAGCGTCAAGAATTAAGCGAATGCATAAACAAGTATTTAGACATTGATCGCATTACAAAATCAGTTTTTGCACCCTTTGGCTATAAGGACTTAACGGAAGACGAAAAACAAAAAGTAAGAGATTACCTAAAAAAATATTTGATAACTTTTTATGCAGGAGAGGGGAAACTATCAGCAATGGTTAATGCAAGGCTTTCTGGTCAGTTGGCCGCTGAAAAAAAAGATAATGATTTTGCAGTTATATCGCAATTTGAAAAAAATTCATCTCCTGCAATTAAAATTGTTTGGATAACAAATGGACAGAAGGTTTTTTACGTTGAAATAGAGGGTATCAATCAAATCATAACACTTAGAGCAGAAATGAAAGGTAAGATTGGATCTGGAACGTTAATGGACTACATTAATAAACAGTAGACTGTGAACCACTCTAAATGAAAAAAGATGTTTTTGGTGCTGTAATATCACCAGTAAAAAAAGACCCCATCAAGGAAAAGCCAAAATCTTCTTTCCCTGACCTTTCGATTGCGAAGGGTCTTCATAAACAAGAAGCAACCTCTGAATCAGTTTTCTGGCATAGAATTTTACTAAATAAAGCCATTCGTCAGCAAAAGCCAGGGCAGTTCCTGAAAATTCTGTCAAATGAAATAGCCCTTAAAAAGGGATTTAAAGACTCTTACTTAGCAATTTTAGATAGCTTAAAGCGAGGGAGTTAAGGCGGCTAATGGCTTTAAATTGTCGCCTACTTTTGAAATCGCTTCACTTTCAAGCATTTTTTCTAAATCTTTTTGATCAAAACTTTGCTGATTAATCTGTATTATTTTTTCCTTCAGTTTTTGTTTCTCTGGTTTATCATTTTTTTGTTCTAAGTCAGACCCTTGCGAAGCGACTGCTTTTGTTTCTTTGGTTGTTTTCATAGCTGGTGCAATGCTATTGGCTAACCACTCTGCATGCTCTTCATGTTGGATGCACTGCTTGGTTAAGGTCGGTAGATCTTTAAGGCTTCCCTGCGAAAGTTCTTTTAAAAGTTTCTGCATAATAGAAAGCCCAGTTTTGGCTATTTTTTTTAAATCAGCATTTTCTAATTTAGAGTAGTGAGCCTCCGCATTTTCAATGGAGGCTTTGCACCTAAATGTTGCTTCATGGGATGACATAGCGTTGCATATTGGAAAACTCAAAATGCTGAACATAACGGCCAGTATTGAAATCACACTAAACTACCTGGCAGATGCGTGTTGTCTCTATGTCACCTTTAACGTGTCGTTGAGGTGAAGAAGTTTCTTGCCAATAAATCTGATCTACAGTCAAACAATTACTGCAGATGAGTTGCCATTTATCAAAATGATTATGGCAAGAGTTACATTGCCATTCATAGTCTGATGAAATTTGTGATGCTCGGTGCCACCATTCACGCGCCAAATCAAATTGAGCTGGATGTTGAAGCTCCATTAGATCAGCCATGAGAGTGCATCCCGCTCGAGTGTAGCCATGACTTAATAGGTTATCTAAGTGTTCCTTGGCTTGTCCCCATAGCTGCGCTTTCATGGCGCTGGAAGCGAGGCAGAATTGACTTTCAGGATGATCTTCTTGAGATGCCACAAGTTTTTCCATGGCTCGATAGCGATCAACTGGTTCCATTTCATGGAAAACTGAATCCCACAATAAACCAAGTGTTCTGTGAGGGTGGTGTTTGAAAGAATCAATTAATAGTTTCTGCGCTTTTGAAAATGATTGATGACGAATGTATTGCTCAACTAGCTGTTGAACATTTTCTGTCCAGTCAGGCGCTAAATCAAAAATCTTCAAATGTAATTTTTCTTTTTCGTTGCTAGCTAGAGAAGGTGTGTTTTGCAATTTTATCCAGCTTAACATTGCTAGATGTCTAGACCATTGAACTTTTGAAACATATTTTGTTAGTTTGTTTTTATCTGTTTTTGGAAAAATTCCTTTTTGCGCAAGAAGAACGGTATTTAAAAGGTATTCACCTTGCAACCAAGGAGAGTCTGGTCTAATGGCAAGCGCTTTATTTATATATTCTTGCACAAGCTTGTGATCTTCTCTGTCTTTAGCTTGCAAAATAAGCCCACGAAGCCCAAGAAAGCTTGTGCGCCGGTCTTTTTGCATGGACATGTATTGCCGAGTTGCAGATTCTTCATCCCCCACCATGTATGAAGCTTGTGCCGCAATAAACTGGGTAAGAAGGTTGTCCGGCAAAAGTTCACATGCTATGGCAATAACTTCTTTTGCTTCTTGATTTTGTCCTGCTGCAATGGCACTAAGTCCATCGATCAACAAGTTGTTCCCTTTTTGGACACGTTTTTTTTGAAGATATATCAAATAGTTCTGTGGAAGATTCCATAGCCATTTCCACAAATTATAAAGTGAAGCGACTAATCCAAAAATAACAGTCAGGCAGGCCAGGAACAAGCCTATTGGTAGAGAAATAGAGTAATCAAACCAATTAAACTTTACCTCACCAGGATAGCTAGTAATCAGTACGCCGATAACGCAAAGAACACTAAGGGCAATGAAAAAGCGCAAGCCTTTGATAAGTGCCATTAAGGAATACTCTCCTGTGTTGTGTTTGTTGGTGGTGTTTGATTTCCTAGAATTGTTTGCTTAACCCAGTTTTGTAGTTTTTCCGCAAACAAAGAATAATCTTCATCTAGTGAGACACGTTCTGCTACGTGCTTTGCCCACAACCCAATTGATTGAATTTGAATATTCTTTGCAAAAGAATACGCCAACTTCAGGTCTTGCGCTTCAAGAGCATCAGCAATTGGTTGAAGAGGGCTTTCATCACTTTGATTAGCTTTTTCTATTTTGATGTTCCCATGAAAAGTGGAGGCAATTTTTTCTAACCATTTGGGGAGAATACTTTTTACTTTTGGTGGTGTGTAGTTTTTTCGTATATCTTCAAAAGCTTTTTTAAGTTGTATAAAGCTTAATGGAAGGCGAGATGAGAACTGCTGTAAAGTCTTATATCCAGGGAAAGCTGAACATTCTTTAGGAAGACTTGAGAGTGCCCCAGAGAATGGTTCGTTCAGCCTAATTTTTTCACCAATACGATCAAGTGTGTCCAAAGTAGTTTTTTTGATCAAATTAACTGAAGGTAGATTACCTTGTTGAGCAGTTGCTGTTTTAAGTAATATTAGCGATTTAACGGTTTTGGCATGCTGATTTTGCAATGCGACAAACCGCTGATTTAATTCATTAAAACGCTGTTCGATATTTTTTATATGGGCAGAGTGCTGCTTATGAAGCTCAGTATTCTTTTTATCAGATACTATCTGAGTTTGCGGAAATGGTTTTTGATAAGTTAACAACAGGCAAACTATAAGCGCAGGAAGCTGGGCCAGGAGTAGCACTGGCCAATATTTTTTTATAGCGTGTCCATTTTTACGGAGCAATTCTTTAGCCAAAAACTTATCTGGTTGAGGAATTGTTTTTTTAGTTTGTTGTGACATCAACGTGAACCTGATCTACTTGCAAATTTGCTGGAATTTTAGCTGCACTTTTAAAGGGTAGCTGTTCTCCTGATTGCAGTAAATCCTGTTTCCATTTATACGGCCAAACTCGAATTTGACAAAGTCCATGTTCGTTAGGAGATTCTTCCGGCAGACATGTCCCCCATGCGGTAACTTGGAGATTGTGCAATGGTATAGCTAACGGCCCAGAGTTTTTAACATTACCGACAACAATAATTTTTTGATGCTCTTCATCAATAGGTTTAACGTCATATTGAATATTTTCAATGCTAATTTCTCCTGGTGTTACAGGAATCTGCGCTTGGTCTGTTGTTGAAAGTAGTAAAGTTGAGGGATTAAACTGCATAGCGACAAGCGCCAAAGCAATAGTTCCACCAAAGATAATCAAGCTCCACAAAGTAATTCGGAACAGGCTTTTCCACTTTTGTGGTTTCAAAACTTCTTTTGGTTGAGCTTGTTGCTGTGAATACGTGCGATCTTCTCGTGATGTAAATGCTACGTCTCCTTCGCGTGGCGAGGATTGATACGCATAATTTGCTGATTGTCTTTGATACAGCAAAGAAATATCAGTTAAATTTCTAAAGGGTTGTTCAGGTACGGCAACCTTATATTCTGGTTGATTCATGTTGACTGATTCTTTTTTTAGTTCCCACCATTGTTCATGGCAATTAGAGCATGCCAGCTGCACACCTTGACCGCTGTTATCTGGTAAGTGCGTGTAATTCAGTCGGCTAACATCAAGTCGATACTGCTTGTGGCATCTTGGGCAAGAAACGATCACAACTATTCATTTTTTGTAGTATTGGTGTCATTCTAATCGTTTTTGCAGAGCGCTGCTACTTTAATTTCACTAATT
>CAMDPB010000062.1 GCA_945903885.1 Candidatus Finniella inopinata | reverse complement strand
CGGCAAGCTGAGGGCGCTTATCTTCACGTTGCTCTACTGCACGAGACAGCTGTGACATAGCAATAACAGGGACATTTAGTTCCTTAGCCAAAGCTTTCAAGCCACGAGATATGTCAGAAATTTCTTGAACACGACTGTCGCCATTTCTGCTTTTTCCTGAACCTTCTAGCAGCTGCAGATAGTCAACAACAATCAACCCAATGCCATGTTGACGTTGTAAACGACGTGCACGGTTACGAAGTGCCGTTACTGTTAGGGCCGGAGTGTCATCGATAAACAAACCTAGATTCTCAATTAATCTACTTGCTGAAACCAAGCCCGGAAAATCTTCTGCTTTTATATCCCCACGACGAATTCTGTCTGATGAAATTTTTGATTCACTTGCCAAAATACGGGTAGCCAATTGTTCTGCTGACATTTCTAACGAAAAGAAAACGGCATTTGCTCCTTCTTTGGGATTGTTCATAAATGCCTTAGCAGCATTAAAAGCAATATTTGTTCCCAAAACGGTTTTTCCCATTGAAGGACGACCTGCAACAATCAGCAAGTCTGATGGGTGCAAACCACCCAACCATTTATCAATATCTGTCAAACCTGTTGTCACACCGACGATTGAACTGTCTCGGCGATATGCAATTTCAGCCATTTTAACAGCTTCAGTTAGCGCTGTTTTAAAGGACACTGCCCCACGAGTTGTGTCACCACTGCTAGCAAGATCGTAAAGTTGCTTTTCAGCACCTTCAATTTTTTCCATTGCAGTATCTTCTGATTTAACATCATGGGCATCGCGAATGATCGTATCGCCAATAGATGAAAGACTTCGTCGCAGGTAAAATTCATGAATCATCTGACCATAGTCACGTACGCTAACCGTGCTTGAAACACCAGAAACTAAATCAACCAGATACCCTACTCCACCAGCTTCTTGTATTAAGGGATCCCCTTCTAACAACGGCTTAAGAGTAATCGGGTCAGCAACTTGTGACCGTTCAATTAGCCTGGCAATAACTTCATAGATAGTTTTATGCAAAGGATGAGAAAAATGCTCTGGTTTTAAAAATTCAGTAATGACTTCAAATGCTTGGTTATTAAGCATCAAAGCCCCAAGTAGTGACTGTTCAGCCTCCAAGTTATGAAGGGCTTGAATCTGTTGTTGTTTGTCAAAGGCTAGAACTTGAGCCATAAATACATTCTCCTGTTGCATTTTAAAGTACCACAGTGGAGAGTCTTTACCAACTATTAAGACTATCCTTATATACTAGAAAAAATATAATTTTCCATTATATGCGTTTTTTTATTGTTTTTTATTTAGCAATACAATGTGGATGGGCGAGCTATTATTCTTCCAGCAATACTTCTGGGGGGATGTCATTAAATATTCAGCGCATTGATGTTCGTATTGAAAAATTTATATCCACCCTCAAAGAAATGAAACGAAAAGAACAAGAGAGCGGCACTGAAAGTCAGATTGATGAAGACTGGTACAAACGTGATGAAAGTGGAGAAATTATAAAAGGAAAAAATTTCCAAAACCATGTTCTTAAGATTTTAATGAATGAACTTATCGAACGTTTTGCTAAATCGGAAGCCAATCGTGCTGAAATGATTGAAAGTATTCTCTTGTACTTGAATGAATTTATTGGAGAAAGGTTTACTCCGGGTGCCTATCAACCCGCTATAAAGAAAATATTCACTTATGCACACGAATTGCAGCAAAAGCCCTCAATGCAAGTAGCAAATACTGTATTTAAAGAATTATCTGAAACTGCACAGAAAGCCTTTCGTGATGACGGAGTACGCGTCCAAACAAACGGGCTTGAACGCGCACCAACCGGCAGAAATCTTGATTCTATGAGTGCTGACCCAATGTTAGTTGAGGTTTTGTTTATGCAAATTGTATGGGATGCACAAAAGCGAAGTGGCACGCGCCAAGAGCTTCTAAACACAATTGAAAAAAACATGGTCAAAATGGAACAACTTTTTGGCAACGACCCTACTTATACAATTGTTGGGACGTTTTCAAGTTTACGCTCTACATTAGTGGAAGAAGCACAGAAAGAATCACCCTTACCAGCATTGATAAAATATATGATCAGTCTTATTACAGACACTAATATTAAGAAGGAACTGGAAGAAGAAAATAAAGAAATTCTTGAAGACAAAACACGTGATGAGTGGAAAGAAATCACTAAAGAAAAAGCAAGAGCAGCTGTTTCAATTTGGCAAAAAAAAGATATTCCTCCTCAGATAAGTGAAAAGGAAAAAAGAAAACAGCTAAAAAAAGAAGAAAAGAAAAAGAAAAAATTAGCAGAAAAAGAAGGGCTAGAGAATTTAAGGGATGCTACAATTGATTCAGTAAAAAACAAAGGTATTGAAACAGTAAAAAATAAATTTTCCCGTTTAATGGGTGATGTTTTTGGATCACTCAGCAAACTTGGGGTCTAATTTAAAAAAAGCTGGCCAGATAAAAGCTTAAGGTTGGAATTGACAGACTCTTCATTAAACCTGCTCTAATTACCACCAATTTTCTTAGTTACTGTACCGTTTGACTAGCAAGGGCCTCGCTTGAAATAGGTATTTCTTTTCCCGCCTCATCCTCTGAGTATTCAATTGGCTGAAGCTCAGCAGAAAGAGCTAATCGCAACACGTCATCAACATGCTTGACGGGTATAATTTTTAAACCTTTAGTTACGTTCTCAGGGATATCAGCGAGGTCCTTCTCGTTATCATAAGGAATAATGACAGTATTAACTCCACCCCTGTGAGCTGCTAGCAATTTTTCTTTCAGTCCACCAATAGGAAGTACATTACCACGCAGAGTTACCTCACCAGTCATGGCAACATCTTTACGCACTGGAATTCCAGTCAATACCGACACAATTGATGTACACATGGTAATACCTGCTGATGGGCCATCTTTTGGAATAGCACCTTCTGGCACATGAATATGAATGTCTTTACGTTCAAACAGACTCGGCTTCAAACCAAATTGTGTTGATCGCGCTCGAACATAACTAAGCGCGGCCTGAATAGATTCTTGCATCACGTCACCAAGCTTACCAGTGATAAGAGTTTTTCCCTTTCCTGGTAATACAACGGCTTCAATGCTTAATAGCTCTCCGCCTGATTCTGTCCAAGCAAGTCCTGTTGTTACACCCACGGCATCATTTTCTTCAGCCAATCCGTAGCGAAAACGCTTAATGCCCGCATATTTTCCTAAATTTTCGTCAGTCACGTTTAATTGCTTGATCTTTGAGCTCATAATTTCACGAACAGCTTTTCTACAAAGATTTGTAATTTCACGCTCAAGACTACGCACACCTGCTTCACGAGTATAAGTACGAATAAGCGTCATTAATGCATCGTCATCAACTGAAAATTCAGTCGCTTTTAACCCATGTTGCTCCATTTGTTTTGGCAGAAGGTGCTCTTTAGCAATAACCAATTTCTCATCCTCTGTGTAACCAGGAATACGGATAATTTCCATACGATCAAGCAAAGGCTGAGGCATTTTTAGCGTGTTAGCAGTTGTTATAAACATTACATCT
This sequence comes from Candidatus Finniella inopinata, assembly GCA_945903885.1. Classification (GTDB taxonomy): domain Bacteria; phylum Pseudomonadota; class Alphaproteobacteria; order Paracaedibacterales; family CAITNM01; genus CAITNM01. The sequence goes on along the minus strand of CAMDPB010000062.1, from coordinate 3,009 downwards.
GAGAGATCGTAATCCACCTCTAGATAGTGATCATTGAAATTGGCATTCTGTTCTGGATCAAGCACTTCTAGTAGTGCGGAAGCTGGATCACCACGAAAATCGCTACCTAACTTATCAATCTCATCTAACAAAAATAATGGATTAGATGTTTTAGCTTTTTTCATTCCTTGAATAATTTTACCTGGCATTGAACCAATATAGGTACGTCGATGCCCTCGAATTTCAGATTCATCACGCACTCCACCTAAGGATATGCGCACAAAGTTTCTTCCTGTAGCTTTCGCCAATGATTTTCCTAGGCTAGTTTTACCTACGCCAGGAGGACCAACTAAACACAAAATTTGACCGCGAACCTTGCCAACCCTCGCTTGAACTGCAAGGTATTCAAGAATACGCTCCTTAACTTTATCAAGAGCATAATGATCTTTGTTTAAAATATTTTCTGCTGCGTCCAAATCTGTTTTTGTGCGGCTGCGCTGCTTCCATGGCAAGTTCAAAAGCCAATCTAGGTAATTACGAAGTACGGTAGATTCAGCAGAAGAGGCATTCATGGTTCGCAACTTTCCAACCTCTGAAATAGCCTTTTCTCTAGCTTCTTTAGTGAGCTTTACTTTCTTGATTTTAGCTTCAAAGTCAGCAACTTCATCTTTACCTTCTTCACCTTCGCCCAGCTCTCGGTTGATCGCTTTTAACTGTTCATTAAGGTAATACTCTCGTTGCGTTTTCTCCATTTGTTTTTTAACACGAGTCCGGATTTTTTTCTCAACATGCAAAACTGCACTTTCACTTTCAATATATCCTAGAACCTTTTCGAGGCGCTTACTAATATTAGCTGTTTCAAGCAAAATCTGTTTGTCCGGAATTTTCAAACTGAAATACGACGCAACCGTATCAGCAAGTTTTGCTGGGTCAGTAATCTGATTAACTGTAACCAACACTTCTGGGGGGATTTTTCTATTAAGTTTTACGTATTGTTCAAATTGAGAAACCACGGCTCGTGTGAGCGCTTCAAGTTCTTCTTCAGCTCCATCCTCTTCAGGAATAATAGAACCATAAGCTTGAAAGAAAAGAGATTCGTCAACGAATTGATTCAAACGAACTCTCTGTGTGCCTTCAACTAAAACTTTAACCGTACCATCAGGAAGCTTCAAAAGTTGCAACAGTGTACCTAAAGTTCCAACTGAATATAAATCTTTTGCTTCAGGATTGTCGTCAGCTGGACTTTTTTGAGTAACCAAAATAAGTTCTTTTTTATCGGCTAGCATCATCTCTTCCAGAGCCAATACTGATTTCTCACGCCCTACAAAAAGCGGAACTATCATATGCGGAAAAACAACAATATCTCTTAAGGGCAATACTGGAAATAAATCCCCTTGAGTAATTGAAAGTGATCCGCTTTTTTTAGCCATTAACGTGCACCTTCTTTGCGCTTAGGTTCTTCAGCTCTTGGGATAACGACAGGAGCTCCCTTAGAGTCAATCACTTCTTTATTGATGACAACTTCTTCCACATCTTCTCTTGATGGAAGCTCATACATTGTATCAAGCAAAATGTTTTCCATAATAGAACGAAGCCCACGAGCACCTGTTTTGCGCAAAATAGCTTTTTTAGCCACTGCATGAAGCGCCTCATTATCAAAGGTTAGCTTAACATCTTCCATTTCAAATAAGCGTGCGTATTGCTTTAGTAACGCATTTTTAGGAGTAGACAAAATCTCTACTAATGCTGTTTCATCTAAATCTCCCAACGTAGCGACTACAGGAAGACGGCCAATAAACTCTGGAATCAGGCCAAATTTCAAAAGATCTTCTGGCTCAAGATCACGTAATAATTCACCAACCTTATGATCCTGAGGACCCTTTACATCTACCCCAAACCCTATACCACTACCTTTTTTACGGCCAGCAATGATTTTTTCTAATCCTGCAAACGCACCGCCGCAAATAAATAAAATGTTGGTTGTATCTACTTGCAAAAATTCTTGCTGAGGATGCTTTCTCCCACCTTGTGGAGGAACAGACGCAACAGTACCTTCCATAATTTTAAGCAGTGCTTGTTGCACTCCTTCGCCAGAAACATCACGAGTAATTGAAGGGTTGTCTGATTTTCTGGAAATCTTATCGACTTCATCAATGTAAACAATTCCTCGCTGAGCGCGCTCAACGTTATAATCAGCGGCTTGCAGAAGCTTTAAAATAATGTTTTCTACATCTTCTCCCACATAACCAGCTTCAGTTAATGTGGTCGCATCAGCCATTGTAAAAGGAACGTCAATAATACGTGCTAAAGTCTGCGCTAATAAAGTCTTACCGCTACCAGTTGGACCTACTAACATAATGTTAGATTTAGCTATTTCTACTTCGCCTCCACGCACACCATGATTAAGGCGCTTATAATGGTTATGAACAGCAACAGAAAGTACTTTTTTTGCATGATCTTGCCCAATGACATAATCATCAAGTACTTTACGAATTTCTTGAGGAGCTGGCACGCCTTCAGTTAGCAAACGTGGAGCTGAACTTTCTTCTTGAATAATATCGGTACAAAGATCGACACACTCATCGCAAATAAATACGGTTGGTCCTGCAATTAATTTGCGGACTTCATGCTGACTTTTTCCACAAAAAGAGCAATACAAGGTATTTTTGCTATCACCAGTAGATTTGCTCATATTTTCTCCACATCAAAAACTTATTAGCAGCGCCTAAACGCATCACTTCATACTTCAACTATGCAGCCGAAAAGTCAAGAAATAGTTAACCAAATTGGCTTTTTTTGTGGATAAAGTGAAGTATTTTAAAGCAACTATTTAATCTTCAAAATTCAGTATTTAAGATGCTCTATTAAGAAATCTGCGTAATCATATGCCAGAGTTTTTGTGCGGCATCACGTTCTGCGTGTTTTTTATTTTTGCCTTCACCTGTAGCAACCAAGCCATTCTTCAGAGAAACTTCTAGCATATACGTAGGTGCATGATAAGGGCCTGTCCGTCCAATTTCTTTATATTCT
>CAMDPB010000061.1 GCA_945903885.1 Candidatus Finniella inopinata | reverse complement strand
CGATGGCACATCACTAGTACCAATTCTTAGCGATAAAAACATAACGTTTAAGGCAGCACCTCCAGAAGAAGCGCACTGGTTATTGCAGTTAATCATTTCATGGTTACCGTTCTTGTTATTCATTGGGTTAATGGTGTTTTCATTAAAGCAAATGCAGTCAGGTGGTAATAAAGCTATGGGTTTTGGCCGCTCCAAAGCAAAACTAATGAATGAACAACAAAGCAAAATAACTTTTGCCGATGTTGCTGGCATTGATGAGGCAAAAGCTGAGCTGGAAGAAATCGTTGATTATTTAAAAGAACCTCAAAAATTTCAAAAATTAGGCGGAAAACTTCCAAAAGGTGTTTTGTTAGTTGGCCCTCCTGGCACAGGTAAAACTCTTTTAGCAAAGGCTATTGCTGGAGAAGCTGGTGTGCCATTTTTTTCCATATCAGGTTCTGACTTTGTGGAAATGTTCGTGGGCGTGGGCGCAAGCCGCGTTCGTGATATGTTTGAACAAGCCAAGAAAAATTCCCCATGTATTGTTTTCATTGATGAAATTGATGCAGTAGGACGTCAACGTGGTGCTGGTCTTGGCGGCGGAAATGACGAACGCGAACAAACTCTAAACCAATTACTTGTTGAAATGGATGGTTTTGAAGAAAACCAAAGCGTAATTATTGTAGCTGCTACAAATCGCCCAGACATATTAGACCCTGCTCTTTTGCGCCCCGGTCGTTTCGACCGCCGTGTAGATGTATCAAACCCTGACCTTAAGGGTAGAGAGCAAATTTTATTGGTACACATTAAAAAAGTGCCCCTAGCTAGCGATGTCGACATAAAAGTTATTGCCCGTGGCACGCCTGGGTTTTCAGGTGCTGACTTAGCTAACCTAGTAAATGAATCGGCCTTACTAGCTGCTCGTCATAATAAACTTGCTGTCGGCATGAATGAATTTGAACAAGCAAAAGATAAAATTCTAATGGGTACTGAGCGTAAGTCGTTAGCAATGAGTAAGGATGAAGTGAAAACAACAGCTTATCATGAAGCTGGTCACGCTCTTATTTCTCACTTTTCAGATGTAGCTGACCCTATTCACAAAGCAACTATTATCCCCCGTGGGCGCTCTCTAGGTTTAGTTATGAGCTTGCCCGAGCGCGATAGCGTGTCGCAATCAAAGGAAAAACTAGTAAGTCATTTAAAAATGAGTATGGGAGGACGTATTGCCGAAGAACTCATTTTTGGTCAAGACAAAGTAACAACGGGTGCGTCATCTGACATTCAGGCCGCAACAAGCATTGCAAGACGTATGATTGTAGAGTGGGGATTCAGTGATAAGCTCGGGTTTCAAAATTTTTCTTCTTCCAATGATAGAGAATTCACCAAACCATATTCAGAAAAAACTGAAGAACTTATTGATTCTGAAGTCAAAATATTGCTTGAAACTTGTTATAAAGAAAGCCAGGCATTACTTAAAAAACATATTAAGAAACTACACTTGTTGGCTGAAGCCTTGCTTGAACATGAAACCTTAACAGGCGATGAAATTAAAACGTTACTAGAGGATGGCGTAATAGATTTACAAGCACGCACCAAAAAAGCGCGCATTCGATCAACGGTACCATCGGTAAATGGCTAACCATGAACTTACTCCCTTTCTTGATGAGATCCGAAATCGCATAAAGCTATCGGATCTTATCGGACGTACAACAAAGATTTTTAAAAAAGGCCGAACGGTCAAAGCATTGTGCCCTTTTCACAATGAAAAAACTCCATCCTTTAGCATTGACGATGATCGCGGGCTTTATCATTGCTTTGGCTGCGGTGTTAGTGGAGATCATTTTAATTTCATTCAAGAAAACCAAAACTTAAATTTTATTGAAAGCATTCAACTTTTAGCTGATGAACTTGGTATTAAGCTTCCGGAAAAAGCACACATTCAAGCCGCCCCTAAAAACGATGACCTATTTGGTGTTCTAGAAGCCGCTTGTCTATGGTATCAGGAACAGTTGCAACGTAACTTAGGAGAAAGTGCGCGAACTTATTTAAACAATCGGCAAGTAACCCAAGCAAGCATTGAATTGTTTCGCCTTGGCTATGCCCCCAACCAAGGGTTACTTTCTCACCTAAAAAGTAAGGGCTTTAGCTTAGAGAGAATCAGTGCCGCTGGACTTTCCTTAAAAGCGGATGACGGTCATTCTTATGATCGATTTCGTAATCGATTAATTTTTCCAATTATAAACACAAGAAATCAGGTTATCGCTTTTGGTGGTCGTATTCTTGATAAAGGTGAGCCAAAGTACCTTAATTCGCCAGAAACCCCTGTCTTTCAAAAGCGCTATGTACTATACGGCCTACCACAGGCAAGAAAACACTTGCGCGGTAAAGCCATAGTAGTTGAGGGATATATGGATGTCATTCGCCTACATCAAGAAGGCTTGCCGTATGCTGTAGCACCGCTTGGTACTGCTCTTGGTGTGGAACATCTGCAACAATTATGGCGCCACACCCCCTGCCCGATTATTGCATTTGATGGTGATACTGCTGGTGAAAAAGCAGCCTTTAGTACAATCGACAAAATTCTACCATTTTTAAATGCAACTCAGAGCCTTAAATTTTTATTTTTGCCTAAAGGAGAAGATCCAGATTCCTATGTTAAAAATTCAGGACGTGCAGCTTTTGAAAAATTATTCAATACAGTGCAGCCTATTTATTCGCTTCTCTGGCAAGACGTCACAAGGAATTTTTCTCTGAATCAGCTAACCCCCGAGGAATTTCTACAGATCAAAGGACTTTTAAAAGACTATTTAAAACGTCTTGAAAATACAGATCTGCGACAAGCATATCTCCGGCAATTTGACATTTTTCTTCACAGCATCGAACAACAGAAATCTACTCCTTATAAAAAGAAGCAAGTTGCCCTACCTCAACAAACCGGGATTACACTCGAAAAAATTTTACTGGTAACGCTAGTTAATCATCCCTATCTATGGGAAGAGGTAAGTGAGTTATTAATGGGAATAAATTTCAAAGATCCTGAAATAGAAACACATCGACAACACTTGATTGAATATTTTTCTGGAGGCTTCCATAATGAAGACATCCAAAAGGAATTACCGGCAGATCTAGTGCATTTGCAGAATTTTGACGATGAGCGTTTCTATAGTCGTGTACCCTTTGCAAAAATCGGCTATGATCAAAAAATGACAAAAAGTGGATGGGTTGAAGCATACAATAAGTTGCACAACCAGCAGTTTTTGAAAAATGACCAACAGCAAAGCGCTGAGCACTTAAAGAATGATTTTAATATATTAAATTGGCAGCGCTTAAAAGCGACAAAAGAACAATAAGTAGACAAGGAATTAGGGAAAAAATGGCAAAAGCATTAAAAAAAGAGATCTCACCAGATATCGAACAAGATGGAGAGATTCCACTTATCGAATTAGGAAAAACAAACCCTTCTCTTAGAAAATTGATCCATCGTGGAAAAGAGCGTGGTTACATCACCTATGATGAGCTGAACGAAGCTCTTCCTCAAGCACAATTAAGCTCAGAACAAATTGATGAAGCTATGACCACCCTTGCAGACATGGGTATAAGTGTTGTTGATTCTGATGAAGTTGAAGAAGCCCCTCTTTCAGGTGAACTGCAACACGATCTTTCAGCTTTTAAATTTGATGAACAAGCCGAAGAAGAAGAAGAAGATATTTCTGGACGAACTGATGATCCGGTGCGTATGTACCTTCGTGAAATGGGTAACGTTGAGTTGCTATCTCGTGAAGGGGAAATCGCGATTGCACAGCGCATTGAAAGTGGAAAAATTACTCTAATTGGCAGTTTATGCGAAAGCCCTATTACCTATAACACAATTAATGGCTGGCAAGAAAAACTTTCAAATGCACAAATGCTAGTGCGTGATATCATCACGTTCGATAGTAACGCAGCCTATGAAGATACAGTTGAAGATTTTGAAGAAGAAGTTGAAAACGAAGAACCTGAGGCTAAGGTTCCGGAAATTGATGACGCTACCAGGACTCGACTTTTAGAACAGCTAAAAAACTTTTTAATTTCTCAAGACGTTTATATTAAGGCTCTAGCAAAAAAAGAAAAATCAAAAGAACTAGCAGACATTCGCGAAAAACTTATATTAGCTTTTGAAGATATTCGCATGAATCCTGCGCGTGTTGAGGATTTACTTAATCTTCACGCTAATACAATTCGTCCTATTAATGTTTTAGAACGCGACATTATTGGGCTTGCTGAAGCTTCCGGGGTTAAACGCGAAGAGTATTTGAAAGAATACAATGGCTCAACAATAAATTCTGACTGGATTTCCAAAATTTCCAAAAATACAAAAAAAGGATGGAAAGAGTTTTGCGAAAAGCACTTAGCAAAAATAGAAGACCTTATTGTACTAATGGATGGAATTGAAACAACTGTTAGCCTTCCATATGCACGTTTCAAAGAAATTGTAAGCTGCATTCAAAAGGGTGAACGCGAAACGACTCGTGCAAAAAAAGAAATGATCGAAGCAAACCTACGCTTGGTTATCTCTATTGCTAAAAAATACACTAACCGTGGTTTACAGTTCTTAGACCTGATTCAAGAAGGTAACATTGGCCTAATGAAAGCGGTTGATAAGTTCGAATACCGTCGTGGCTACAAGTTTTCAACCTATGCTACATGGTGGATTCGCCAAGCAATTACGCGTTCTATTGCAGACCAAGCAAGAACAATTCGTATTCCTGTGCACATGATTGAAACCATCAATAAATTGGTTAGAACTTCTCGTCAAATGATGCATGAAATTGGTCGTGAGCCTACTCCTGAGGAGCTTGCAGCAAAACTAATGATGCCACTTGATAAAGTTCGCAAAGTTATGAAAATTGCTAAAGAGCCAATCTCTCTTGAAACACCAATCGGTGACGAGGAAGATTCACACTTAGGTGACTTCATTGAAGACAAAAATGCAATGCAGCCAATTGATTCTGCTATTAATGCGAATTTAAAGGAAACAACCACGCGAATTTTGGCATCCCTAACGCCACGTGAAGAACGCGTGCTGCGCATGCGTTTTGGCATAGGAATGAACAGTGACCATACATTAGAAGAAGTTGGTCAACAGTTTGCCGTAACCCGTGAGCGTATTCGCCAAATTGAAGCGAAAGCGTTGCGTAAGCTAAAACACCCAAGCCGTTCACGTAAATTGCGTAGTTTCTTAGATACGTAAAAACGGCAGTGTAGTTTTCTGCCAATGACCCGCTACTAGCTAGCGGGTTTTTTTATACATTACAGTTTATCCTATATTGAGAGAATCGTCTGGTGATCCAAAACAAAAAAAATAGATACCGAAGCCTCTCTTTAAATTTTTTAGTAACGCAAGTGCTTAATAGCCATCACGGTCCATACGCTTTCGCATTAATTTGCGGTAGCGTCGCATAGCTTCGGACTGCTCGCGTACACGACGTTCTGAAGGTTTTTCAAAATGCCTACGCATCTTCATTTCACGATACACGCCTTCGCGTTGCATCTTCTTCTTTAACGCCCGCAGCGCTTGTTCAATATTGTTATCGCGGACTTGGACTTCCATGATTTAATCACCTGCCTCTCAAGCTATAATTATTATCATGGTTTTAAAGGGATTTCAATACCCATAAAAAAAGCTGCCCTTAATTAAAAGGACAGCCAAAGTCTTTAAGTAAACTATTGTGAAATAGCTTATAGAGGCTTTATGTTAACTGCAGATGTTTTGCCCTTGTTTGTAGCAAGTTCATAGCTAACTCTTTGACCTTCATTTAAAGTCGCAAGTCCTGCGCGTTCTAGTGCACTAATGTGAACAAACACATCGCTGCCACCATTTTCAGGTTGAATGAATCCAAAGCCTTTAGTTGCGTTAAACCATTTCACTGTACCTGTTGCCATTTTAGTCTCCTTAATTAGTTTCGTGTTTGGTCATTTTAACTATTAAAACAACCGTTAAGAGTTTATGTCCCTAACCTTTCAGTTAAGTCACCCTTTGTCAACACTGTCTGGATGTATCTGGAGAATATTGTTTTATGTGTACACAAAATTATGTTCAATAGCATTATGGCAGACTTGAGTATCTTAAGAGTAGTAGTAAACATCTTTTTTATTGTACATTAATTTAGGTGGTTGTCAACATTCTTGTAATTTAGTTTTTTTCATGGAATACGCACAGTTCAGAAAAGATTTCTATTTAGCTGTCACACCAATTTTTTCTGTTTTTAAAAACTTGGCCTTTCCGTTGGTTTTTTTCCAGGGCATGTATTCATAATTGGTGTGTAATTCCGTACCATGCACAAATTGCAGTGTAGGATCTTCATTGGGGTTAGTAATCTCCGCACCGAAAAGCTTAGCTATTTGCTTACCTAAATCATAATGACTACAAATCTTTTGACTTTTTAAGTAGTGATTTAGGCATTGGTTAGCATTGATTGCATAAGCCCAAATTGGCACATCAACAACTTCAGAGCGCATTAAATTATGCCCAAATAGACCATCTTCCCCAATTAATTGGCCATGATCGCTAGTAAAAATAATAAGAGTATCACTGGGTAGAATTTTTTTAATACACGCAAGGCATTGTTTCATCCAATGATCATGATATGAAATAGCATGAGAATATTCGTTTCTGGTTTGTAGTTCTCTAGAATTTATAGATTTTTTTGC
>CAMDPB010000060.1 GCA_945903885.1 Candidatus Finniella inopinata | reverse complement strand
AACATTTGGTGGCTCAGACACAACCAACCTGGTTAGGTGGTTGCCCTTTGCAATAGCTGAAAGCTTATCAAATGCTTCCTGGGATTTTTTAGCGCTAGTGGTTATAAATACAAGCTCATCAAGAACGGGAATTTCGTCTTTTTCACGTTTTGTTTTATATTTATCAAAAGTCCATGAACGAATAAGCACACCCGACGCTGCATATGCAACAAGTTCTTCAGCTGTGTGCTCTTTTACCCCTGGTATATCAGATAAATCAATAACTGCTTTTTTTTCACGAAGACCATTCAGGCAAGCAAAAATTCTTGCTCCAATTTTTTCTAAGGTTAATGGAGTGTGCTTTTTAGCATCTCCAAGGCCCACTAGAACGACTTGTCCATCGCATCCACTCAGTGATGGAATGCACAAAAGCTTTTCTGTTTTTCCTTTAAATTCAGCATTGCCTACGGCTGCTTTTACTGAACCACTTGTAAGTTTATCAAGTGCTTCAGTAACATTTCCAAAATTTCCATCTTCATAAACGCCAGCAACGAACAAACTATTTTTAGGCGCTTTATCTGCAAATGTTATTTTCATGATTGGTCCTTTTGTTGTTTAAGTAATCTTGCTTTAGAAACAGCAATCGCTGCAAGGTTCACCAGTGTTCTAGGGCGAGCCGATGGAGTGCAAATATGGGCTGATTCTTTAATTCCCATAAGAATCGGGCCAATTGTTTGCCCATTTGCCAATACCTTTATGGTGTTTAGGGCTACATTTGCTACATCAATGCTAGGCATCACTAATAGATTAGCCGAACCTTTTAAGGTATTACCAGGGAATATACGCGCGCGAATTTTTTCATCTAAGGCTGCATCTACATGCATTTCGCCTTCTACTTCAAGCTCTGGTGCAAGGTCACGGATAATTTCCATAGCCAGGCGCATTTTCTTAGCCTGTGGGTGCACACCCGCACCAAAATTAGAATATGATATCAACGCCACCTTAGGCTTTATACCGAATAATTTAATTTGTTCTGCCGCCATGATTGTAATTTCAGCAAGCTGTTGAGCAGTCGGGTCAATATTAACATAAGGGTCAGTAATAAACAGAATGCCCCGCTCAATTTTGGAATTATCAATAGCTAAAGCCGAAAGGGCCGCACAACGATGCTGGTTTTTAGCAATGCCCAAAATTTCCATAATCGGAACAAGGTGATCACGGTAATTACCGTAACATCCGCTAATCATTGTATCTGCATCACCAAGGTGAAGCATCATGGCAGCAATCACGGTTGTGTTGGTCCGCATGATTTCTTTAGCGTTATCAGGTGTTATACCTTTTCGTGCCATAATTTCATGATACGCCTGCCAATAGGTTTTATACCTTGAATCTTCCTGCGGGTTAATGACCTCAAAATCAAAATTTGCACTCAGGCGTAAACCAAATTGTTTAATACGCATTTCAATAACATCGGGACGGCCTATAAGGAGTACACGCGCAATTTTTTCGTCACGAATGGTTTGCACAGCCTGAAGAACACGTTCGTCTTCACCTTCTGAAAAGACTAGGCGAATATCATCACCAAACGCTTTTGCCGCTGCAAAAATGGGGCGCATCACCATGCCAGAACGATATATCGCTTCTTTTAATTGGTTGCGATAAGCCTCCCAATCAGCTATAGGGCGCGTTGCAACACCGCAATCAACTGCAGCTCGAGCCACTGCGTAAGATAGCTCAACATACAAACGCCTATCGAATGGCTTGGGGATTATATAATCACGGCCAAAAGTGAAGGTTTCGCCGCCATATGCAGCCACTACAAGGTCATTACTTTCAGCTTTTGCAATACGCGCAATTGCTTCTACGCAAGCAACTTTCATTTCATGATTAATACAAGTAGCCCCAACATCTAACGCGCCCCTAAATATGTACGGGAAACAAACTGCATTGTTCACCTGGTTAGGGTAGTCTGTCCTACCGGTTGCCATAATTGCATCGTCGCGAACACTATGCACAACCTCTGGTCGAATTTCAGGCTCAGGATTTGCCAACGCAAAAATAATCGGGTTTGGCGCCATCGACTCTGCCATTTCAGCTGTCATCAAACCAGCACTTGAAAGCCCAAGGAAAGCATCGGCATTTTTCAAAGCCTCAGCTAGGGTACGCAATGGTGTATCAGATGCCAGCGCTTCTTTTGATGGATCTAGGTTTCCCCGTCCTTTAAAAATAACGCCATCTCGGTCAACAACAATTAAATTTTCACGACGCAGGCCCAATTTTATAAGCAATTCAAGGCAAGCAACCGCAGAAGCACCCGCACCACTTGCCACCATTTTTATGGTATCTATTGATTTTCCTGCCAATTCAAGGGCATTTTTCATAGCGGCATTAACAATAATTGCTGTGCCGTGTTGGTCATCATGCAAAACAGGAATTTTCACTCTTTTAGCAAGCTCTCGCTCTACGTAAAAGCATTCAGGTGCCTTAATATCCTCAAGGTTTATTCCACCAAAGGTCGGCTCTAGGGCCGCAATAATATCAACAAGTTTCTGAGGGTCCGTTTCATTAATTTCAATATCAAATGCATCAATACCAGCAAACTTTTTAAAAAGGACTGCCTTACCTTCCATAACCGGCTTTGACGCTAACGCCCCAATATTTCCAAGCCCCAATACAGCGGTGCCATTAGTTATAACGGCGACCAAATTACCTCGCGTTGTATATTCCGCAGCCATTAGCGGGTCACGCGCTATTTCCAAACAAGGCTCAGCAACACCAGGTGAATAAGCCAAAGCTAAATCATGTGGATTGGTAAGTGGTTTTGTTGCAACAATTTCCAATTTACCTTTTGGATATTGTGAATGATAGCGTAGAGACTGTTCGTAAATACTGCGCGGCATAATTTATTGCTTACTCAAAAGTGCTTGTACTCTTTTTACCACGATATCAGCCGTTATGCCAAAATGTGCATACAAATCATCAGCCGGTGCTGATGCACCAAATGAATTAATCCCAATAAATTCACCTTTTTCGCCCAAATATTTTGGCCAAACGCCTTCACAGGCAGCTTCTATGGCTATGCGAATGCCATTACCCAAAACCTGATTTCTGTATTCAACAGGCTGTTTTGCAAACAATTCCATGCACGGCATAGAAACCACCCGCGCTTGTATATTCATTGCCAATAGTACATTAGCCGCATCAACAGCAATTGAAACCTCAGAACCTGTAGAAATTAATGTAATTTGCGATCCAGGTTTTTCAATCAGTATGTAGCCCCCCTTTGCGCAAGCATTTTCATAATGATTTGCCCGTAAATCACTAAGGTATGGAAGGTTCTGGCGAGTCAATACTAACACTGACGGAGTGTTTCTATTCTGCACAGCTAGCTGCCAGCATTCGGCAACTTCTGTAGCATCCATCGGGCGGAAAGTTAAAACATTTGGAATACAGCGCAAATGAGCTAAATGTTCAATAGGCTGATGCGTCGGTCCATCTTCCCCTAAGCCAATAGAATCATGTGTTAATACATAAATCACGCCCTGCTTCATTATGGCCGATAAACGCAAAGCTGGTTTTAAATAATCTAAGAAAACTAAAAAGGTACCGCCGTAAGGAATAAATACATTTGAGAGACTTAGGCCGTTCATAATGGCTGCCATAGAGTGCTCACGCACCCCATAATGAATATAATTCCCTGTGTAGTCACTAGCTGCTATAGCCGTTTGTGCTTTTGTTTTTGTGTTATTTGAACCTGTTAAATCTGCTGATCCACCAATTAAAGAAGAACACGGCACAATTGCTTCTAATACCTGTTGTGAAAGTACTCGTGTTGCTAAACATGGTTTTTCGTCCCTAACATTTTGCTTGTAAGCATCAATAGTTTTAGTGATATCAACTGTTGGTTCTTGCAATTTTTTCTGAATTTCAACTGGGGTTTGTTTTTTCCACTGCTCGTATACTGCTTGATGACGCATACCTATAGCACGCCAAGAATTGATAATATTATCAGGAAGCAGAAATGGTTCATGGGGCCAATTCAACGCCGCACGTGTAGCTTGAATTTCTGCACCCCCCAAAGGCGAACCATGTACCCCACTTGTATTTGCTTTATTAGGTGAACCAAAACCAATAGTAGTTTTGCATGCTATCAAGCTTGGTTTATTGCTAGCCTTTGCCCTGGTTATTGCAGCATCAATGGAATGACTATCGTGCCCATCAATTCGTTCCGCATTCCATCCATATGCATGAAACCGCATAAGCGAATTTTCACCAAATGATAAATCAGTTTTTCCATCAATGCTGATGCCGTTATCATCGTACAAAACAATTAGTTTGTTTAAGCACAAGAGTCCCGCAAGGGATGCTGCTTCATGGCTAATACCTTCCATTAGGTCACCATCACTAGCTATAACGTAAGTGTAATGGTTAATCGCATCACCATGGGTTGCATTCAGCATGCGTTCAGCAAGCGCCATACCCACAGCAGTTGCAATGCCCTGCCCCAATGGGCCCGTTGTCATTTCCACACCGGATAAATGCCCGTATTCTGGATGACCCGCAGTTTTCCAACCTAATTGGCGAAAATTCTTAAGTTGCTCCAACGTGGCATCAGGATAGCCCGTTAAATACAAAAGGCTATACAGCAACATTGACCCATGACCCGCTGACAACACAAACCTGTCACGGTTGTCCCAGCCAGCATCTTGTGGGTTAAACACCAAATGCTTTTCAAACAAAACCGTTGCCACATCTGCCATTCCCATGGGCATACCCGGGTGACCTGAATTAGCTTTTTCAACAGCATCAATACTTAAAAAACGAATGGCATTAGAGAGATCATGAAATGTGGTCATTAGGGAAAAGTCTTGGGTGTATACAGGGCATTATGCCCAAGTTTAAAGACTAGGCCAAGGGATTAGGGATGTGTTGATACTAGTAATTCCATAGTGAACTGAAGAAAGGCTCTATAACATTCGAGCCATTTCGCTCTGAACTTATAGCTACTTCTGGAAAATTTATTTTTTCCTATTCTTAACGTATAATCTAAGCGGCACACCCACCAAAAACACGGATAAGGAATAAAGTGTCATTTCAATGCTAATGGAGCTTAAAACCCAAAAACAAAAAGCCGTAGACGCAATGCCCAACAACCAATGCTTTGGTTTTGAATGTTCATAGTCCTTTAAAAATTTCATATAGGCCAATGTACATGCCAAATACACAATTAAAATAAGTGATGAACTAATTGAAACAACAAAATTAAATTGTTCTACCAAGCTTTCACTCAAGGAAAGTATCATAAATGGAATTGTGCACATTGAAGAAATAATAATAGCTGCACTGGGGGATTCACATTTATCTGTTTTTAAAAAGATTTTCGGAAATATTCCATCTTTTGCAGCGCCATAGGCAATGCGTCCACCAATAAGCATCCATCCGTTCAAAGCACCTAATGCACATAAAATACCAGCACCTGCCACAAAATTTTGCCAATTTCCGCCAAATATGCTGGCAGCTAAATCGGCGTAAGGTGCTTTTGACTGAACAAGTTGATCAAAGGGAATATGCCCCAAAATACTGACTGTGCCTAAAATATAAATACCCGCCGCGATTAAAGTACCCACAATCGTTGCCTTAGGAATAGTTCGGCGTGGATTTTCAACTTCTTCACTTGGAACAGTAGCTGTTTCAAAACCCATAAATGCAAAAATCATGAGCATTACTGAACCCGCAAGGGCAGACCCGTATGACATGTTAATAGGGGGTGCTGCAAATAGGTATTCAGATTTCACCGAAAACAACGCAATAACCGGCAACACAATTAAAGGCAGCACCTTAACAAACGTCAAAACCAGTTCAACACGACCAGCAAAAGCAATTTTACATAAGTTAATTGCTGTAAATAATATAATAATTAGTACCTCTAGAATCATTAGCGTGCTATTGGAAAGGGGGCCACAAATAGTGGTTAAACACCCCATGGCAGCAGAAACCAAAGCAGCATAGCCAACCCAGGCTAAAATCCAATAAACCCAAGCAATGTAAAAGCCCGCATCTTTTCCAAAGGCTTCTTCTACATATACATGCGGCCCACCAGTTCTAGGATGTTTACTACAAAGCTGACAAAAAACTAAAGAAAGTAAGATGGCTCCTAAGGAAGCCATAACCCAACCGGCAAATGATATAGAACCATAGGGCGCCAAGATTGCTGGCAGCATAAGCACGCCGCTACCAACTAAATTTCCCACTACCAAGGCAACAAGTTGCCAAAAACCAAGCATGATATTATTTATATTCTTTTATAACAGAGGGCAGTGTACAAAAATCTCAACTATTTTGAAATCGAATAATTTAGGTGTATGCGTAAAACACAGATGTGTCGTAACTAATGCCGTGATTTTTGAAAAATTCATACTCCTAAGATTTTAGATGTTCTTTCAATATTCTGCACATTTTGAATCTTCTAGGCTTAATCCATTTTCTTCTGATTGCTTTTCTTCTGATGCTTGCGAATATAGTCGGAGAGGACAAAAGAAAGCCAAACAAGCCAACAATAGTAATTAATTTAGCAAGATCAGAATCCATGGCCAAGCTCCCCTAACAGTATTTTTAATTTCTTAGTTTATAAATGCGATATGTCTTTCAACCATTTTTTCACTTCACGAACATTCTCTTTATCAGAGTAACTATCGGATTTATCAGCAGATACAAAGCTATACAAA
>CAMDPB010000059.1 GCA_945903885.1 Candidatus Finniella inopinata | reverse complement strand
ATTGGTCATAAAGAACAAGAAGGTGATGGCAAAACACCCGAAGGAATTTATTTTGTTTCTAATAAGTATCCCAACAGTCAGTTTTATTTAGCGTTACAAGTTTCGTACCCTAATGCACATGACCAAAAAAATGCTCGAAAAAAAGGTGTGTCTGCCGGTGGTCAAATTATGATTCATGGTTTGGGCAAAACATTTTCTTGGTTAGGAAAGTCGCATGTGAATAACGATTGGACCCTTGGCTGTGTTGCCGTTACAAACGAAGAAATTAAAGAAATTTATGATGCAACAACAACCGGCACAAAAATTGAAATAAGGCCATGAATAACACAGCAGATCATAATTTAGCTGTTGCTGATTGGGCAAAGCAGCAGCTTATTGCCTTTGGTTATAAGCTGATGGAATAATCTATTGTGGTTCGGAATATGCCTTGGTCAAAGGTTAGTCTTTTTAAAACCCCAAAAGGATTGGTGCACTTAAAACAGATGGCAGCACCTTTTGCAATTGAGCCAAAAATTCTACAGTTTATACATGAAAACTTTTCAACGTCTGTTACTGAAGTGATAGCAATGAATGAACAACTGTCATGTTTTCTTATGAAAGATGCCGGACAAGTCTTACGAGATATTCAAAAGCAAAATTTTCAAATACAGCTATTTTGTAATGCACTAAAAACACATGCGCAAATTCAAATTGCAAGCGTGCCATTTGTAGAATCATTTATTTTAATGAGCGTAAATGATTGGAGACTTAAAAAACTACCAGATCTTTACGGAGATTTTGTAGCCAGAGAACATTTGTTAGAAGCAGCTGGAGTCAACAAATATGAAATTGAAATGTTGCAAAACTTTTCCCCCCAGATGCAAATTTTATGTGAACAACTATCTGCTTATAATATTCCTGAAACCATTGAACACAATGATTTTCACGACAACAATATTTTAATTCAAGATGACCGAATTACCATTAATGATTGGGGAGATGCTTGTATTTCCCATCCTTTCTTATCATTAGCCACTGCTTTAAATAGTGCAAAACGTAATCACAATTTTAAAAAAACTGATAGTAGATATTTACAGGCGCAAAATGCATATCTTGAAATTTGGCTTGATTATGGAACTATTGATGAATTGCGAAAAGCGTTTCTTATTGCTGAAAAATTAAGCTATTTTCAATTTTCGCTTAGCTTTAGTCGGATAGAATCATGCGTGAGTGTTGAAGAATTTAGTTTATATAGCGGATACATGTCAGAAGCATTAAGAGATTTTCTACATAAGGTGCAGGGATAAGAAATGTCACAAATTAAATTTCTAGCTGCAAATGCTTCGGTGGAATACTCTGATGCTATACAGTTCATGCAAAAAACCATTCAGGGCATTCGCACAGGCGAAGATGAGATAATTTGGTTTCTAGAGCACCCACCTTTGTATACTGCTGGTACAAGCGCCAAAGAAGCAGATTTAATTGACTCCACCTTTCCCGTTTTCCAAACGCAGCGTGGTGGAAAACATACATATCATGGACCTGGTCAGCTTGTTGTTTATGTAATGGTTGATCTTAAAAAACGTGATAATGACATTAGGTTATTTGTACAAACACTCGAGGAATGGATTATAAAAACTCTAAGTATTTTTGGTCTAAATGGCGTGCGCAAACAAGGGCGAGTTGGGGTTTGGCTTGACGACGAAAAAGGTGAGCGTAAAATTGCAGCTATTGGTGTGCGTGTTACCCAAGGAGTTACCTGGCATGGACTATCATTGAACGTGAGTCCGGATTTAGCTCATTACAAAGGTATTATACCTTGTGGACTGAAAAGCTATGATGTTACATCTTTGCAAGCAGAAGGCATTGACACAGATGTGTCTCAGGTCATAAAAATCATGAAAGATGTTGCTGTAGCTTCTAAATTCTGGCAAACAGAATAAATTCCTTCTTACTTTATCTATCAACAATTTAACCTCTAAAATTTCAAATAAAATTCATGTATACTCGGTAGAGATGGCCCGTGATCTAAGTTTTGCTCTTGCTTTATCTCTTAAATTAGTGTAATTAAAAGACGATTTTAGATAACTTTTATAGTATAAATATGAAAATAGAAATTAAGAACTTAAGGAATATTCCCTTACCTAATTACGCGACTGAAGACAGCGCTGGTATGGACTTAACAGCAGCAATTGATACAGCAATTGTTGTAGCACCCGGAAAAAGATTGTTAGTTCCGACAGGAATAGCAATTGCCTTACCGAAAGGTTTTGAAGCACAAATTCGCCCTCGTTCAGGTTTAGCAATTAAAAATGGTGTTACCTTGGTAAATTCCCCAGGCACTATTGATGCAGACTATCGTGGCGAAATTTCTGTCATTGTTATAAACCATGGCGAAGAACCTTTTACTATTGAACCAGGCATGCGAATTGCTCAAATGGTAATTTCTGCATATCAACGAGTAACCTGGAATGAAGTCGATAATTTAGATAGCACAGTTCGTGGTGCCGGTGGATTTGGGTCAACTGGATGTTAATTCGCTTTCTCATTATTATTTTTTGTGGTGCTATTTTTGCAAGCCAAGGACAACTATTACCTAGGTTTGTATCGCTTCGATCAGCCTCAATTAACATGCATGTGGGACCAGGAAATAACTATCCCATTGAATGGCGATTTATATGCCAAGGTTTGCCTGTAGAAATTATTGCAGAATTTGATACCTGGCGCCGTGTTCGCGATCATCAAGGAACTGAAGGCTGGGTACATAAAAGCTTACTTTCAGGAAAACGCACGATCATTGTTATGGGAAGCATACAAAGTCTTCATGGCAAACCAGATGCTCAGTCCGAAATTGTTGCGCGCATAGAACCAGGTGTAGTGGCAACAATACTAGAAACCCAACCAAATTGGTGCAAAATAGAAATTCGCAACGACCAGGGTCGCTTCAAAGGCTGGGTTTCTCGCAAGCAAGTTTGGGGACTTTATGCGAATGAGTCTAAGGCTTAAGCCTTATTAAAACGCGCTGCCAACTCTGCTTTATGCTCTGACGCTAATGTCGTTTTATCAAACTCGTTAGTCATAACTTCGAACTTACCGCCTAAATTATCAGCAAGGAAACGCTCAGCAACCGCATAAAATGCAAATTTATTTTCAGGCCTTGCGAATCCGTGACCTTCATCCATAAATAGCATATAAATGTAGCCCAAGTTTTTTGCTTTCATAGCAGCAACAATTTGTTCAGATTCAGCTTGTTTTACACGAGGGTCTTTTTCACCTTGAGCGATTAAGACAGGAATATGAATTTTATCAACATGGGTTAATGGAGAGCGTTCTTTTAATAAAGCCAAACCTTCTTCTGTGCGATTATCTCCAACTCTTTGGTATAACTGCTCTAAGAACGGTTTCCAGTATGGTGGAATTGTCGCCATAAGTGTTTGCAAGTTAGATGGACCAACAATATCTACAGCGCATTTAAACACGTCACCAGAATGGGTTGCGCCCCAAAGCGCTGCATACCCACCATAACTACCACCATAAATGGCAACTTTTGCAGGATCAGCGATACCTTCTTTGATTGCCCAACTTACGGCATCTAGCAAGTCCTCATGCATTTTAGCACCCCATTCTCGGTCACCTTTTGAAATGAAATATTTACCAAAACCAGTAGAGGCGCGATAGTTCACTTGCAGTACAGCATATCCACGGTTGGCGAGCCACTGGGCTTGCGCATCATAGCCCCAATTATCACGAGCAACTGGACCACCATGAACTAAAAGAACTAGTGGAACAGGTCTCTTAGCATTAATGGGCTTTGTAAGATAAGAAGGCAGCTCTAAACCATCCCGAGCTTTAATAACGACACCTTCCATTTTGGCTAATTGGTATTTTGTTAAGTTCTCACGTTGATTAAACAAAAAGGTTAGAGTTTTTTTATCTTTTTGGTATTGATAATATGCTGTTGGACCATCATCTTTCATATCAGCAACAATCCAAAGACTATCATCTAGAGTTCTACTTGCCACACTTACTTCGCCTCTTAAAGTTTGCTTTATATTGCTCAGGTGCTCTTCAATTGCTTTATCTAAGCATGCCCATTCTGTATAAAGATAGTTGGTAGAATACGCTTCGATGATACCAGTATGGGGATGAGACATGATGCCACCAATATCTGCATTTTTCCCTTGCGCTAAAATTTTTTCAGCTTTAGTTTCCAGATTGATTTCTTTTAATACGTTTAGGTCATAACCGCGACTATCAAGCATGTATAAAATTTTACCATCTTTAGTTAGCCCTAATGCTTGTGTTGTATAAACATCTTCAAGGCCAACTTTCATAAAGCTTTCCCAAGTATATTTTCCTGGTTCACCAGCTGGAATTGCTTTAAATGATTCAGCACCACCACCTTCGGTTGTGATTGTTGCAAAACGCAGATTGTAATCATCGTCAAAAACGAAATCACTAAAATGACGGTCATTTTGCAAAATAAGTGTTTTTTCACCGGTTAAAATATTTAAGCGGTAAACATCATGATACGCGGGATCACGATCATTTAATCCAACCAAAATTTCTTCCGGAAACTTATCTGACACATGATAAATTTGTGCGTTAACTTTTTCTGGGGTGAAAGTCTTATCTTCATTTGTAGAAATATTTACTACATGAATGCGCCAGTTTTCATCGCCACCATCGTCTTTGAGATAAGCAATGTGCTGGTTAGTATATAGCCAAAAATATTGCCGAATTCCCCTGCCTGTGTCTTTGGTAATAGCAGTACCTTCATGAGGCGTTTCAATTTTTGCTGTAAAAATATTCAATACGCCGTTGAAATTTGCGAGATAAGATATTTGCTGACCATTTGAACTTAGTCGAACCATAGTTTTTTCAGGATTTCCAAATAACACTTCCCGTGGGATTAACTGTGTATTCATAAAAAAATTCTCCTGTTTTTTGTACATAAAATATCCTAATCCACTAGCTATAAGGGCTGTGAGTATTATTGCTATTTTTTTCATAATAACCTTCTTAAAATTTAGTCGTCGTCCATTTTTAAGGCAGCAATAAATGCGCTTTGTGGAATTTCAACATTTCCAAACTGCCGCATGCGCTTTTTACCAGCTTTTTGCTTATCCAAAAGCTTACGCTTACGACTGATATCACCACCATAGCATTTAGCAGTAACATCTTTACGCATAGCTGAAACTGTTTCACGAGCAATAATTTTTCCGCCAATGGCTGCTTGAATCGCAATTTTGAAAAGCTGTCTGGGGATAAGATCTTTTAAACGAGAACATAGAATTCGTCCTCTGCTTTCAGCTCGCCCTTGATGCACAATCATGCCAAGCGCATCAACCGGCTCTGCGTTCACCAAAATTGTAACTTTTGCTAAATCGCCTTCACGATATTCTTCTATTTGATAGTCAAAAGATGCATACCCCCGAGTAATTGATTTTAAACGATCATAGAAGTCAAAAACTATTTCATTCAAAGGTAATTTATATACAACCATGGCGCGATTGCCTGCATAGGTTAAGTCTACCTGTTCACCACGACGTTCAGTACAAAGGTTTAGAACCGACCCCAAGAACTCATCAGGCACCATAATTGTAGCTTTAATCCATGGCTCATCAATACGTTCAATTCTGACAACGTCTGGCATATCTGTGGGGTTATGCAGTTCAAGAACCTTGCCAGTTTTTAGGAATATTTTATAAACAACGCTTGGAGCAGTGGTAATTAAGTCTAAGTTAAATTCACGTTCAAGCCGTTCTTGAATAATTTCAAGGTGTAGTAAACCTAAAAATCCGCATCGGAAACCATATCCCAAAGCCGCTGAGGTTTCCGCTTCAAAATGGAAACTTGCGTCATTCAACTGAAGCTTAGCTAAACTATCACGCAAATGTTCAAATTCAGCAGCATCAGAAGGAAATAACCCACAAAAAACTACAGGAACTGAAGGTTTAAAGCCAATCAATGCTTCAGCCGTTGGCTTTTTTTCATCAGTAATAGTGTCGCCAACCTTACAGTCAGCTACGCTTTTTATGCTAGCTGTTATAAAGCCAATTTCACCTGAGTTTAATTCTTTTTGCAGCTCTTGCTTTGGCGTAAAAAAACCTACACGGTCAACATCATAAACAACGCCGGCATTCATCATTTTTATACGTTGGCCAACTTTTAGAACGCCTTCCATAATACGTACCAAAATGATCACTCCAAGATATTGGTCATACCAACTATCAACCAGCAGCGCCTTCAAAGGTTTTTTAGCAGCTTCTAAGTCATCTGAATTGCGTGGAGGTGGCAATCTGTGAACAACAGCCTCTAAAACATCTTGAATGCCAAGGCCCGTTTTAGCAGAAATTAAAACTGCCTCTGATGCGTCTAGACCAATAACGTCTTCAATTTGCTGTTTAATGCGATCAGGCTCAGCTGCAGGCAGATCAATTTTATTCAGAACTGTAACAATATCATGGTTATTATCGATAGCCTGGTAAACATTTGCTAGAGTTTGCGCTTCAACCCCTTGACTTGCATCAACTACTAACAGTGATCCCTCACATGCAGCCAAAGACCTGCTCACTTCATAAGCAAAGTCCACATGTCCCGGGGTGTCCATAAGATTCAAATTATATGTCACGCCATCTTTTGCTTTATATTTCAAACGAACAGTTTGGGCCTTGATAGTAATGCCGCGTTCTCGTTCGATATCCATAGAATCAAGGATTTGCTCCTTCATATCTCTGGTTTCAACGCCACCA
>CAMDPB010000058.1 GCA_945903885.1 Candidatus Finniella inopinata | reverse complement strand
GAAACGGCAACGCCGATGTCAAAATAAGTTTTTGTAATAATGTCTTGGCCGTCAATGCAGCTGTTTAGAATGGGTTGTTCTTTAAGGGCTTGCACACATGACTTTACGAAAAATGACATAAATCCAAGTTTTACACCGTGGGATTTTTCGAATTTATCTTTGTATAAAGTGCGCAATTGCATGACGGCGCTCATATCGACTTCATTGAAAGTTGTTAACATGGCGGCGGTGTTTTGGGCGTCTTTCAGGCGTTCTGCAATGCGTTGACGAAGGCGGCTCATGGGGATGCGGAGTTCTTCACGGGTGCTGGTAGATATGGTTTTAGTTTTTTGAGCAGACCTAATGAATTCTTCTACATTGCTTTGGCCGTGTTGTGTAGCTGGTTTTTCAGGAGAAGCTTGTTTTTTTTCTTGTGCTGGTGCAGTCGGGGCGATTTTTTCAATTTTACCCGCGGTGAACTTCGCTAAATTGGCTCCAATTTTAACTGTGCTTCCTGATTTTGCTAACACTTCAGCAAGCTTACCATCAGCTGGTGCATACACTTCTAGGGTTACTTTGTCAGTTTCAAGTTCTACCAGGGCAGTATCAGCCGCGACGCTTTCCCCTTGTTTTACAAGCCATTTACCTACAGTTGCCTCATTCACTGATTCGCCTAATGCAGGAACTGTTATGTCGATAGTGCTCATAATTTATAACTCCTGTAACGTTCCAAATAGTGCGGCTTCTACTACTGCAGCTTGCTCTTTTTCATGGATACCAGCAATACCTGTAGCGGGTGATGCTGCTTCTTTTCGCCCAACGTAATGTGGTCGTGTGTGTGTATTTTGGGTTTTTTTCAATACTTCTTCTAGGCGGCGATCAAGGAAGCTCCATGCGCCCATGTTGCGGGGTTCTTCTTGGCACCAGATAAGTGGTACATTGCCATATTTTTGTAATTCTTCAACCAAAGAAGATTCAGGGAATGGATAATACTGTTCAAGCCGTACAATGGCGATGTCGTTTGCTTTTTTTATCTGGCGTGCTTCAACTAGGTCGTAGTAAATTTTGCCACTGCATAAGACGATGCGTGTTGGTTTTTTTGCGATTTCATCAGTAATGACTCTTTTGAAATAAGTGCCTTCGCCCATATCGCTAAGAACTGATACAGCTAACTTATGGCGCAATAATGATTTTGGCGTCATGATAATTAATGGTTTTCGCCAATCATTATGGAGTTGACGGCGCATGACATGAAAAAAATTCGCAGGGGTGGTGCAGTTCACAACCTGAATGTTATCTTCGGCGCATAGTTGTAAATAGCGTTCAAGCCTTGCTGAGGAATGTTCTGGTCCTTGACCTTCCATGCCATGGGGAAGCAGCATAACCAGTCCTGATAAGCGCAGCCATTTTTTTTCAGCGGAACTAATGAACTGATCAATAATAACTTGGGCACCGTTTGCGAAGTCTCCAAATTGAGCTTCCCACATGACTAGTGCTTCTGGGTTTGCGGTGCTGTAACCGTAATCGAACCCAAGCACGGATGCTTCTGCCAAGGGGCTATCAAGCACTTCAAAATTTGCTTGTTTAACCCTCAAGTTATTTAAGGGGATATACTGATTTTCATTAACTTGATCAAAGATAACTGCATGCCGGTGAGAAAATGTTCCACGGCAAGAATCTTGGCCTGAAAGGCGCACAGGGTTTCCTTCAGCCAAAAGACTTGCAAAAGCTAAGGATTCCCCGGCTGCCCAATCTAGTGGGTCATCATTCTGAAAGGCTTGAGCGCGTTGATCTAATTGGCGTTTGAGCTTTGGATGGACAGAAAAACTTTCTGGAACAGAACAAAGAGCGAGTCCTAATTTTTTAAGCTTTTCTAGTGAAACACCAGTTTCAGCTTTTTTACTTTTGTCTTTAATAACGCTCCAGGCACCTTCGAGCCAGTCTAGCTTTTTATCGTTTTGATGTATGCAGGAAGCTGCTTCAAATTCGCTATTTAAAAAGCTTTGGGTTTTGCTTTCAATAGTTGTGACTTCAGTCGTGCTTAAAACATTTTGATCTAGCAAATGCTTGGCATATAAAGCGCGTGTTGTTGGGTGTTCAGCAATTGTTTTGTACATAATGGGCTGAGTGAATGATGGTTCATCCATTTCATTGTGACCGTAGCGCCGGTAGCAAATCATATCAATTACTGCATCTACCCCAAAAGTGCGCACAAATTCTGCAGCTAAGCTACTAACCCAGACGACATCTTCAGGGGAATCTGCATTTACATGAAAAATAGGTGCTTGAATGGCTTTTGCAATATCAGATGAATAAGGGCTGGAGCGCGAATGGGGCGGAGAGGTTGTAAACCCAATTTGGTTATTAATAATGAAATGAAGTGTTCCACCTATTTCATAGCCTTCAAGGCCACATAAACCTAATGATTCTGCAACTAAACCCTGTCCTGCAAAAGCGGCGTCTCCATGCAATAAAATGCTAGCAACTCTTTTGCGGTCTGTATCATTTTTTTGATCTTGTTTTGATCGTACTTTACCCAGTACAACTGGGTTTACCGCCTCAAGATGAGATGGATTTGCACTTAATGATAAGTGAAGGCGTTTTCCAGAAATTGTTCGGTCTGAAGAATACCCTAGGTGATATTTAACATCACCTGAACCTTTATAATTATCTGGGTTTAAGCTTTGCCCTTGAAACTGGGCAAGAATGTAGCGAACTGGCTGATGCATAATGTTTGCAAGTACACTTAAGCGCCCGCGGTGTGCCATGCCAAAGCAAATCTCTTCAACACCAAAAGTTTGATACACTTCCAATGCTTGCTCGACTCCTGGGATAAGGCTTTCGCCGCCTTCTAGTCCAAAGCGCTTTGCACCTGGAAATTTTACGTTTAAGAACTTTTCAAAAAATTCTGCTTGGGTTAATTGCGTTAAGATTTTTTTAGGGTCAATTTTGGGCTTAATTGAATTTTCAATGCGTTCTTGAATCCAGTTTTTTTGAACAGGATCTTGAATGTGCATAAATTCAACACCAATAGTGCTGCAGTACGTTTTGTGGAGTTTATCTAGAATGGTTCTTAATGTTGCGCGCTCTAAGCCTAGGACTTTATCTAAGTAAATCGGTCGGTCGTAATCACTGGCTGAAAATCCATAATTTTCTGGGTTGAGTTCCCAGTGAGTGCCACGTTTTTCAATGCCAAGTGGGTCTAATTTTGCTGCTAAATGACCACGAACACGGTAGGTTCGAATAAGCATTAGGGCGCGCACAGAATCAATAATGGCGCGTTCATCGGGTGAGGAGGCAGACGAAATTGGGCCTAAATCGCGGAAGACGCGCTGCCATTTTTCATCAATTGCTTCAGGATTTTTACTGTATTGCTTGTAGAGCTCGCTTAAATATGCAGCATTATCACCTTGAAGCAGGTCTTCCATTAGACTGCTCCCATGGCTTTCTTCATTACGTCGCCCATATGAGCTGGGGTAGAGGCTATTTCAATTCCATGAGCTTGCAAAAAGGTAATTTTATCTTGGGCACTGTCACCTTTACCTGATGCAATTGCACCAGCATGACCCATGCGGCGACCGACAGGTGCAGTAACGCCTGCAATAAATGCAGCGACAGGTTTTTTGATTCCTTTTTTAGCTTGAGATGCTACATATTCTGCGGCTGCTTGTTCGTCTTGCCCGCCAATTTCACCAATCAGCAAAATTCCTTGGGTAGCGTCGTCTTTATAAAACATTTCCAAAACGTCAATAAAGTTCAGACCTTTTACTGGGTCTCCGCCAATACCCACGCAGGTGCTTTGTCCTAGTCCATTTTGTGTGGTCTGGTAAACGGCTTCATAGGTTAATGTACCTGACCTTGAAACAATACCAACCGTTCCACTTTTGTGAATAAATCCTGGCATGATGCCGATTTTGCAAGCATCTGGAGTAATAATTCCAGGGCAGTTTGGACCAATTAAATGACATTTTTTAGATGCTAATGTTTGTTTTACCTGCACCATATCGTGCACAGGAATGCCTTCTGTAATGCAAACAATCACTTCAATACCTGCATCAGCTGCTTCTAAAATAGCATCAGCAGCAAATGGGGCAGGGACATATATCATGGTGGCGTTTGCGCCGGTTTTTGAAACTGCTTGTTCTACTGTGTCAAACACAGGCCTATCAAGGTGAATAGTTCCACCCTTGCCTGGTGTTACTCCGCCTACAAATTGTGTTCCATAAGCAATTGCTTGTTCGCTATGAAACGTTCCTTGTTTACCTGTGAAGCCCTGACAGATAACTTTTGTGTGCTTATTAACTAAAATAGCCATTGCTTAACCTTTCACAGCGGCAACTGCTTTTTGTGCAGCTTCGTCTAAGCCATCAGCGGCAATTATATTTAAACCTGAATCGTTTAGCAGCTGTTTGCCCAAGTCTTTATTTGTGCCTTGTAAACGCACAATAAGTGGCACGTTTAATTTCATTTCAGATGCTGCGGCAATAATGCCATGGGCTATAATGTCGCAGCGCATAATACCACCAAAAATATTTACCAATATGGCTTTTACGCCTTGGTCTTTTAAAATAATCTGAAAGGCTTTACTGACGCGTTCTTTGTCTGCGCCACCTCCAACATCAAGGAAATTTGCTGGCTCTCCACCGTAATGCTTAATAATATCCATAGTGGCCATTGCTAGGCCGGCACCATTTACCAGGCAGCCAATTGTGCCATCTAGCTTTACGTAGCTAAGATCATGGGCTTTGGCTTCTGTTTCGGATGCATCTTCTTCGAAAGGATCATTCAGTTCAACAATTGATGCATGGCGATACAGGGCATTATCATCAAAACTAACTTTGGCATCTAACGCTAAAAGAGTACCTTCTTTGGTTAAGGCCAACGGATTGATTTCAATGAGGCTGCAGTCACAGCTTTCATAAAATTCATATAGTCCTTGCAGTAAATGTAATACATCTTTTGATTTATCAAGCATGCCAAATACTGAGGCTACGCGTCTTGCGTGGTAGCATTGAATGCCTGTTGCGGGAGGAATGCTTAGATTTACAATTTTGTCAGGGTGGTTTTGAGCTACTTCTTCAATATCCATACCACCTTCGGCAGAGGCGATAATGCAAACTTGGCTAGTATTGCGGTTAAGTAACAAGCTCAAGTACAATTCTTTATCTATGTTGGCTGCTGATTCTACATAGATTTTTCGAACTTTTTGACCCAAAGGTCCCGTTTGATGAGTAACTAAAGTTGAGCCAAGCAAGTCCGCTGCGTAGGTTTTTACTTCATCTTGGCTTTTACAGACTTTTACGCCGCCAGCAAGTCCGCGACCACCGGCATGAATTTGGGCTTTTACTACCCAGAGCGTGCCACCAAGTTCTTGGGCTGCGGTAACGGCTTCATCTACAGTTTCCGCGACCTCTCCGTGGCCTACGGGCACATCAAATGCGCTTAGTAGTTTCTTGGCTTGATATTCATGAATGTTCATTTATAACCCCAAATCAAGGCAGGCTTGTATTAGAGATTTAACTGACTCAGCAGAAGATTGCAATTGAGATTTTTCAGATATGTCTAAAGGTACTTCGATCACTTTTTCAACACCATTTTTTCCGATGATTACAGGAACCCCAGCATAAATATTATTGATGCCGTATTCCCCTTGAAGGTACGCAGCACATGGTAAAATGCGTCTTTGATTAAATAAGTAACTTTCAGCAATTTGCAAAGCACTGGTGGCTGGTGCATAAAATGCTGAGCCTGTTTTTAGATAGTTAACAATTTCAGCGCCACCATTTCTGGTTCGGTGAATTATTGCATCTAGTTTTTCGTTGGAAATCCAACCGTTTTCTACAAAATAGGAAAGGGGAATGCCGGAAATTGTTGTGTAACGTGGCATCGGCACCATGGTGTCACCATGCCCACCTAGCACAAAACTTTGAATATCTTCTACAGATACGTTTAGCGCTTCGCTTAAAAAGCATTTGAAGCGACCTGTATCTAGAATGCCTGCCATGCCTACAACTTTTTGTGGGCTAAACGCTGTGACTTTTTGCATTAGCCAGACCATAGCATCTAGCGGATTTGTAATAACAATAACGAAAGCATTGGGGGCATATTGTTTGATATTTTCGCCCACAGACCTAATGATTTTACCATTGATGCTTAGCAAATCATCGCGAGACATACCTGGTTTTCTGGGAATTCCTGCTGTGACAATAACAACATCTGCATTTTTGATAAGGCTGTAGTCTTGCCCACCTGATATAATGCCGTCTGTGTTATCGGCACTAAAGGCTTGATTTAGATCAAGCGCTTTGCCTTGGGAAACGCCTTCTGCGATGTCAATTAAAACTACATCGCCCAATCTTCGTTGTACTGCTAAATGTGCTAATGTTCCGCCAATGTTTCCACTACCAATTAAGGCTATTTTGGGGCGATTCATTGCTTATCCTTACAAAGCTATAGGCTGGTTTTGTTGTTGGTGTGTAATAAAATCAAGCCCTGCCATTAGGCCAGATTCATCAATACTATGTCCTAAGCCCGTGCAGGTTTTTGTCATGACATTTACGTCTAGCTGTCGCAGTTGTGTTTGCGCTAATTGCATTGCGGAATACGGCACAACAACATCTGCCGTGCCATGAACTAAAAGCACTGGGGGAGGTGATAAAGGTTTTGCTTTAGCAGGTGGATAAAAAGCCCCAGAATACCCAACAATTCCACCAAGCTTGGAAATACTAAAAAGCATTTCTAGGGCCATCATGGTGCCTTGGGAAAAACCAACGATAATGAGATCAGAGGGAAGGAG
>CAMDPB010000057.1 GCA_945903885.1 Candidatus Finniella inopinata | reverse complement strand
TATGGCTCTTTCTAGGATAGCGCCAGATCCTATGGATGCTTACCAAAGGTTAAGCAACGCAGTTTTGGAAAATAAACGTGAAGACGTATTAAAGATAATCAAAAACGAACATGATTCTCTAAGATCAACGCAAGAAGGTGCTAATCTAGCTATAATAGCCTGCGCACGATTTGGTAATGCAAATCTTTTTAACCAATATTGTGAACCACAAATGGTTACTTCATATGGTTGCTGCTGTTTATACTCTCTTTCAATGCCAGAATCAGAAGCAGTGGCAGATGCGCTTATAGAAGTTCTTGAAACAGGTGGTAGTGGAAGTATTGATAGCTTTCAATTTTTGACATTTAAACCTGAAACATTGAGCACAATTATCAAAAAAGTTGGAAAAGAAATTATTACTGAAAAAAATGCGGCAAATAATTCAATTGCTACTGGACTGTCTCCAAATGGGCTAAGGAAATTTAATAAAATTGATAGTTTTAACCAGCTAATTCATAAGATTAATGAATCTTGCCTTGACGAAGAGGCTAAGAGGATAGTTAGCATGATAAGAGCTAACTCAAATTAGATTATTCTTTCTCGCCACCATCCTCATGAAGACGGAGGTGAGTGCGTCATCCAGAGCCCTCGTTAGAGGGCGTGGGGATAATGCTGGTTTCATGTGCCCATCATTTCTTTGCCCCAATGTGTTTGTCTATCCATTGAACGGTGCGTTCTAGGCAATCCCTTTTGTTTTTCTCTTTCTTGAAAATATCCATATGCCCTTCATCAAGATATTGAACGTATTCTGTTTCAACGCCTTGCCCCTTAAGCGCATTATGCAGCATAAAGACTGTCTTATCGCGATCAGCCCCATTTAAGTCTGGATTTCCCATAAGGAATAGGGTGGCTGTGGTTGCCCCCTTGCAATGAAATAAGGCTGAGTTTTTAAGATAGTTCTGTGGTACTTCCCAGGGCGCCCCTCCAAGCATCTGATAGTATCTTTTTGAAGGCTTATTGCTTAACGACTCAATCCACTCATCGGCCCATCCTTCTTTAGAAACTACTGCTTTGAATTGATGAGTTGTTGCAACAAGCCAATTAGCTCGGCGTCCTCCTGCACTATGTCCAATAACGGCTAAGCGCTGGGGGTCAACAATTCCTTGATCAATAAGAGAAGCGACACCAGCTTCAATGTCTTTAACGTCACAGTTAACCAGATCATGGTTCTGATGGTCATCACGGGTAATGGCCAGGGATCCAAAAGAAGCTGAGGAACGAAACTCAGGGACAAAGACAGCATAGCCTTTCGCTGCCCACATATGCCATTCAAGCGGCGAACTCACTAGAATCCCTCCCCACAGATAGATAGAGGATCCGCCTCCTCCTCCATGAATATCAACGATAAGGGGATAACGCGTTCCTTCTTTGTAATTTAATGGCATAAACAAAAGACCGCGCATGCGACCTGGATAATCCAAAGGTGCTTGCCAGTCAATCTCGCGAACTTCACTCAATGCCATATCTTTTGGGGCGCCCGGAATAATCAAGAGATCTTTGACATTATGCCCCTCACTGGACGCTACTCGAATCATTCGAGTTGCCTGCGCATCTTGACCTATCCAGGCGAGCTGTTGGCCGTCAGGAGAAAGGGCATACCCTTCAATGTTAAGCGGTGCTTTGGTAATTTGGGTGGGCGCCCCTGTGTGGGCATCAATCGCATAAAGCTGTTTATAGGCGCCATAAAAACGTCTAGCATAAATACGTTGACTATCACGTGACCACTGAAGAGCAGACAGTTTTATTTCATGGGTCAGGCGCCCTACACCATGGCTAGAGGATTCATTATTAATGATGCCAATGCCGAGCATGTAGTCATACATGGGATGATCAGCATCATAGAGGACGGCAATCTTCTTTCCATCTGGGGAAATAGTAGGGTTCAGGCTCTGTTGTAGGCCGTCAAACGTTGCCAAGGTTCGTGACTTACCATCTTTAAGGTTAAGGGCAATTATCCACTCATAATCTTGTTCTTCGTTGTAACAAAAACCGATCCGTTCTTTCATAAACAAAATCTCTTCGCCATTTGGAAACCAAGAAAGACAGCGAATAGAGGCATCAAAGCGAGCAACTTGTTGTATGTGAGCTGTCTTGATATCGATGATATTTATTGTGCTTTGTTTCGGCTTTTCCTTCCAACGGGGAACTTCGGGCTGGTAGTTGAGTGCAATTTTTTGTGAATTAGGTGACCAGGAAAAATCGAAATAATATCTATATCCACCAAGGTCTCCTTGAATATGCGTGAGCTTTCTCGCTTTAGCGCCCTTGGTATCCATAATCCATAATTGTACGTCTTTTTTGTTTTCTTTGATAAAGGCAATCCATTGCCCATCTGGAGATGGTTTTGGATAAGATCCTTCTCCCAATATGGTTTGCTTGCCAGTGCGCACATCGATTAACCCAATAGTCGAACTCTTTGTGTTGTTAACAGGGGGCGAACTGTAAAGCAGGTATGTATTGTCTAGCCATTGTAAAAGGGGGCGTTGTTCATTTGGTGGTAATTTTAACAGCCATTCAGGGGTGATGCCCTGCTTTCCTGGCTGTGCAGGAAGAGGGTCGGCAAGGGTTTGCTCCATCGACGCAAAATCTGCTTCTTGAAAAGACGAGATGGATTCGTCACCCGGCGACGTGCAAGAGGAAAGGCAAAGGCCAACTAGAATGACCATGAAAAATTTGAGAGGAAAGCTGCTAGCTTTTGAAAAAATCCTTAAACCGAATAACATACGCACCTTTTTTCTTGATTTTAGTTTAGTTGGGGAGAAAATGTTCATATCAAAATTTTCCATAAGTTTATTTTTTGCGTACCCCCCCACTAAAGTACTAGCTTTGCTGCATCCTTTAAAGACAAAACACTTACCTTATTTTCCAATGGAAAGCTTTTTTCATTGGGAGTCACAATGTACAGGTGCTCTAGCTTCAACGTCTCTGTGGCAATGCGCATAGATTTGGTAATGCTTGGCTGATCATGTGTTTTAAATTCAAAGCCAATGCGTTTGCCGTTTATAATAACAAACAAATCCAGCTCAGCTTCCTGATGGGTTGCCCAAAAATAACACTTTTCATTGCGCAGATTTAGTGACTTGGTTATTTCTTCAAGGGCAAATGCTTCCCAAGAAAAACCAAGGTGTGTATTAAGCATTAGTTGCTCATAAGTTTGAATATTTAAAAGCTGATGGTATATCCCTGAATCACGCACGTATAATTTTGGCGTTTTGACCAGCCGTTTTCCTAGATTTTCGTACCATGGCGCAAGTATCCTAATCATGAAAGTTCCTTCCAGCAACCCAAGATAGTTTTTAAGCGTGGGGACAGAAATTTCCATAAACTGCGCCATATGCGCGAAATTGATAGTGCACGCTTGATATTGGGCAAGCATTGCCCATAATTTTAAAATTCGTTGCGGAGGTAAATTTAGCCCTAAATAGGCCAAGTCTTTTTCAAAATAAGTCTGCATATAAATTTGACGCCAACGAGCACTTAATATATCAGTCTCGGCAAGGAACGATTTAGGGAAGCCTCCGCGATTCCACAAAATTTGTTGATTTCCAACTTCTTCAAGTAAAAAAGGCGAAACAGCGATATAGGACAATCTTCCCGCTAGTGTTTCTGAGCTTTGCTGCAACAAATCACGTGAAGCGCTGCCTAAGATTAAAAACTTTGTTTTTGTATTTTGTCTATCGGCTAGTACCCGTAAATATGGGAATAATTCTGGTTTACGCTGTACCTCATCAATGATTATCAGCCCTTCTAAGTGATCTAAGGCGAGCTTAGGATTGGTTAATCGTGAAAGATCAGTGTAATCTTCCAAATCAAAATAATGAACGGGCCCTTGATATGTTTTGGCAAACTGGCGTGCCAGCGTAGTTTTTCCACATTGACGCGGCCCCAAAAGTGCACAAATCGGAACTATTTCAAAATCTGAAATAATATTTTTAAGATAGCGTTCACGAATTTTTTCCATGAAAATCCTTAAAGTATTTTACATATTTTCTTGTATTATAAGGGTTTTTTCCTAAATTTTCCATGAAAATCACTAAGTCCTATTAAAGATTTTCATTGACGTAGCATCCCCCTTGCTTGAAATGGCTTTTTACGAAATACTCTAACAAAAGTTCAAAGGCTCATTTGATGATAGGCATACACGCAGCGACCCGCACGGCAATTGGTGCATTCCAGGGGCAATTTAGTTCCTATTCCGCAACTGATTTGGGTAGCTTTGCTATACGTGCTGCTATGAAGGCAGCGGGCTTGCCAACGGTTGATGAAGTGTTCATGGGCTGTGTGTTGCAGGCAGGGTTGGGGCAAGCGCCGGCGCGTCAAGCATCAATCAAAGCGGGGCTTAATCACAACGTGCCCACCACAACTATTAACAAAGTGTGTGGGTCGGGTATGCGCGCGGTGATGTTTGCCTGCGATAGCTTGCGCCTTGGCAATATTCAAACCGCCATTGCCGGCGGTATGGAAAGCATGACGAATGCGCCGTATGCATTGGAAAAAGCACGCTCTGGTTACCGGTTTGGTCACGGAGCATTACTTGATTTAATGTTGAACGATGGTTTGGAAGACGCTTTTCACAAAAACCCCCAAGGGGGGCGCTGCGCCATGGGTATGTTTGCGGATGATACGGCTGCCACTTATGAATTTAGTCGCCAAGCTCAGGAAGACTTTGCCCGCCAGACTTATGAAAACGCACTGGAGGCACAAGCAGCTGGGGCCTTTCAAGCTGAAATCACCCCTGTTATTTTTGCAGATAAAAAAGGCGAAACCACTTTTGACCAGGACGAGCCCATTACCAAAGTAAAGCCCGATAAGTTTGGTGCCCTAAGGCCAGCCTTTAAAGCCGATGGTACAGTGACGGCTGCCACTAGTTCATCATTAGCAGATGGAGCCGCGGCGTTGGTGCTTTCCACCAATACAACGGGGGCGCTGGCTAAAATTGTGGGCTACACTTCTTATGCACAAACCCCAGAAACGTTCACGACAGCG
Organism: Candidatus Finniella inopinata; assembly: GCA_945903885.1. Taxonomy (GTDB): domain Bacteria; phylum Pseudomonadota; class Alphaproteobacteria; order Paracaedibacterales; family CAITNM01; genus CAITNM01. Next base: position 1,762 of record CAMDPB010000057.1, on the reverse strand, counting down.
CCTGTTGGTGCAACCCAAAAATTGTGCGCAGCGTTAGGCTGGCCCATTGATTCGATAGATGCCTTTGAAATTAACGAAGCCTTTGCCGTAGTTCCCATGGCGGCCATGAAAGCCTTGAATATTCCCCGGGCAAAAGTAAACATGTTTGGCGGTGCCTGTGCTTTGGGCCACCCCATTGGTGCCAGTGGGGCGCGCATTATGGTGACACTTATTAATATTATGCGTCAGAAAAATTTGAAGCGTGGCATTGCCATTGCTTGCATTGGTGGTGGCGAGGCGACCGCGATTGCCCTGGAATTATAGGAGAACACCATGCGTTTTTTCGTTTTAGCAATTGTTTTAATTTTGGCTGGTTGCGCCCAGAACCTTTCAACCTATCAGGTGCCCAATGTTCCATCGAAGGAAGGGTTTGTTAAAACCGCTAACGGTCAGCTGTATTACCAAACAATGGGGCAGGGTGATCCGGTAATTGTTATCCACGGTGGGCCTGGAATGGACCAAGGCTACTTATTGCCTGGTATGGCAGCGCTTGCCAAAAAGCATCAGGTTGTGTTTTATGACCAGCTTGGATCAGGTCGTTCAACTGCGTTAATTATTGATGAACAACACATCACCATTGATAAATTTGTTGAAGATCTTGAAATGCTGCGCAAAGCGTTGAAGTTCGAAAAAGTCACCATTGTTGGGCATTCGTGGGGTGGTATGCTGGCCATGCATTATGCGGTGAAGTATCCAAAAAACATCAAAAAACTTGTGCTCATGAATACTGTGGCATCTTCAGGTATACGTGATTTTGTTGAAGAACTTGAAAAACGCACTCAACCAAGTGCAGGTGATTTTGAAAAATTAAAGGCGTCTCAGGAATTTATAAACAGTGAACCCGAGGCGATTGCCCAGTATTACCGATTATTTTTCCAATATTACTTCCATAATCCTGCCGACCTTGAAAAATTGAACTTACAATTAGAACCCAAAGGTGCGGCAACCGGCATGAAAGTCTCCAAAATTTTAGAAGAACCTCTATTTGTAAAATACACTGATCAGCACGACGATTTGCAAAAGCTAAAAATGCCTACTCTAATTATTCATGGCGACAGCGATGTGATACCAATGAGCGCTGCTAACAGCTTGGCACACTCAATTAAGGGTTCAAAGTTGGTAGTACTTAAAAACTGTGGCCATTTCCCCTATATTGAACAGCCCAAAGAATGGTTGGAAATTATGGAAGAGTTTTTGGGGAAAAGGTAGTTCTCTGTTCTAAAGCGCTACAATGAGTTGTTGTAACTCGTGAATGCCCATTTTACGCTCTGCTGATGTTAGAATGACCTCAGGCCTAGCTGCTGAATGTTTTAGCAGCTCTTCTTCCATAGTCGCTTTTAAATTTGCATGAGAGGCCAGGGGGATTTTATCAGATTTGGTAACCAATATTTGAAAAATACAGCCCAGTTCATCAAGGTATGTCATGATCTCAATATCATTTTTCTTGAACCCGTGGCGTGCATCTATTAAAAGAAACACACGCTTTAGTTGATCACGCTCATTAAGATATGCCGATATTAGGTCTTCCCACTGATATTTCAATTTCAATGGAACATTGGCAAAACCATATCCTGGCATATCAACCAACATCAACCTATCTCCAAGATTAAAGAAATTCAGCTGCTGGGTTCGTCCAGGAGTATTTGATGTTCTAGCAATCGTAGTGCCAATTAATGCATTGAGTAGGCTTGATTTACCTACATTAGACCGTCCCCAAAAGGCT
>CAMDPB010000056.1 GCA_945903885.1 Candidatus Finniella inopinata | reverse complement strand
TAAAAAAAGGTCAATTTTATACTTTTTACTGAAATTTCGAATAATACTCTCTAGCTCAGATTCTATGGCCAGAGCAGTTCGTTCAAATTTTTGTTTTATTGATTCACGTTCTTGATGAAAATGCTGGTCCAACTCAGCAACTTTTATGTCAAGTGCCGCTTTGCGTTTTGCTAATTCTTCTGTTTTTGCATGTTTTTTTTGTTGCAGCGCTTGTAGTTCGTCATATTCTTTGCGCATACTCTTTTCAAGAACTTCAAGATGTTCTTTTGCTTTTGCAAGCGCATCAAAATCTTGTTTATGTAACTGTTGAAATGGTTCCGCTTGAGAGCGAACGCGTTCCATGTTGACTAAGCCAATGGTAAGACCGGTAGTTTTGTAGTTTGGCTTTAATACAAAATAAGCGGCTGTTACGGTAATGACCGCTAAGACAACATGGAATACATATGGTGTAAAGCGCTTAAACATTGCTAAAAAATGTTACTAAACTGTAGTTGAAAATGGCGTTGTTCGTCATACTTATGACGACGGTAAGGTACTGAATAAGACATACCAATAGGCCCAAACGGTGATGTCCACAGTATACCTGCACCAACTGAAGCTCGCATTTTTTTGCTATCAATTGTATCGCTGTTTTTCTGACCTGGTTGCCATAAACAACCTAACTCATTAAATATGCTTGCACTAATTTTCCAGTCATCAGGTAATCCAGAGGGGAACTTTATTTCTGTTACCTGACGCCACATTTTTGTACCATTCAAAGGGTCTTTAGTTTTTTTATCACGAGGTCCTACACCTTGAAAATCAAAACCACGGAAGTTTGTGTATCCCATGTTGAAGCTATCAACTACGCGAATGGTTTTGCCAATTTTTTGCATTATTCCTGTTTCACCCATCACCTTCAAAACAACATCTTCAGCAAATAAAGGATGATAGAATGTAGCATTCCAAACGTGTTGTAAGTACTTTATCGTGCCGCCTAATCCTGCAAAACTAGTTGCATAGCTTAGGTCGAATCCCTTTGTAGGAATTGCTCTACTATCTAATTTTCCAAAGTGAATTGTTTGACCAATTTCTGAAAGTAAGGCGTTATGACTTTGATTTCGAATGATTGAGGATGCTTTGTCGTTAAATCCCGTTTCTTTCTCTGATCGTATTGTGTATTCTAAGTTCTGCCACCACATTTCACTAAGGTTGTATCCCAAACCAAAATTGGTACCAAGAGTGTTATGTTTGTGTGAACGAGAATACTTTGACTGATTAGCTGAAACAGTTGCTGATCCTACGAGTTCGCGATCTAAGAATGCTGGTTCAATAATTCCAGCATCTATACCCATGCTTCTCTTAGAAATCATTGCATTTGAATGAAGTGTCTGACCAGTGCCCCTGAAATTCCGCTCACGAACTCCTAATGAGGTAAAGGGGCCATCTAGAGTAGAATATCCAATACCAACGTTTAGTTCTCCTGTGCGCTGCTCTTCTAATTCCACGTTTAGTTTTGCTTTGTCTATTGCAGATCCTTCTTCAGGCTGAACATGAGTTTCTTTAAAATATTGCAGGTCTTTTAATGCTTGTTCTGCATCTTTTATTTTCTTGCTGTTGTACGCATCTCCTTCTTGAATTTTAATTTCACGGCGAATTACATAATCTCTGGTGCGATCATTGCCTTTTATTTCAATTGTCTCAATGTAGACTCGAGGGCCTTCTTTTATGTCAAAAACAATATCAGCAACGCCTGTTTCTGCATTCTTTTGAATGTCAGGCTCAATATTGATAAAGGCATATCCCATTGTTCCTAAGGCTTCGGTAAGTGCTTTAATTGATTTATCAACAATAGCTCCGCTGAAGTCTTCACCTTTTTCACTGACAATGCACTCCTTGAGTTTTTCAACATTCACTGATTTGATTTCAGAATTAATTTTTACGTCGCCAAACTGATATTTTTTGCCTTCATCAATCGTAAAGGTTAAGAAATATGCCGTCTTATCAGGACTTAATTCAGCAATAGATGAAACCAACCGCATATCTGGGTGGCCGTGGTCATTGTAGAATTTCTTGATTTCCTGTTGATCGTTAAGGAAACGATCAGGATCGTAAAGGTCGTCGTTCACAAAGAAGCGATACCAATGCCAGACTTTGCTCTGTAAAACCTTTTCAAGTCGAGTTCCTTTGAAAGTCTTATTTCCAATAAAGTTGATTTTACGAATAAATGTAGTTGGCCCTTCTTCAATTTCAAAAACTAAATCAACGCGATTCTCAGACAAGCGGATAATTTTAGGGTCTACTTTTGCGCTGAAACGACCAAGTCGGCGGTATATTTCTAAAATTCGTTGTTGAGCAGCTTGAATTTTTGCATATGAAAGCACTTCACGAGGTCGCAGCTGAATTTCCTTCTTAAAATCAGCATCTTTAATCTTGTCATTACCTTCATAAGCAATTTTATTTATGATTGGGTTTTCTTCAACCTGAATAACGACCGTGGTCCCTTCTCGGTGAACTTTTACATCATGAAAATACCCAGTATCAAACAGTGTCTTTAAACACTGATCGTTAGTGTCAAGATCCCCTGTATCCCCGACTTTTATGGGTAAATAAGAAAGAATTGTTTGATTTTCAATACGGTTATTACCTTGAATATTGATTTGAGAAATTTTTTGCCCTTCACCATAAACCAGACCTAAGGATAACAAGGAAACAAAAAGAAAATATTTGATCATAGGGGCAGCCATCCTCTGATTATTTGGAATATTGAGCAGATTTTTTGGATAACATTGAAGCGTATTATATCGTTCCAGGTGGAATAGAGCATTAAACTTATCACGATTACAAAACCAGATCCAAAAACATATTTTTGAACTTTTTCAGAAATAGGTTTACCAATTACCCATTCAACAGCGCTCATTAATATTTGTCCGCCATCTAGAACTGGAATTGGAAATAGGTTAATTAATCCAAGATTTATAGACATAATAATCATAAACCACAACATACCAGCGACACCCGCTTCTGCACTTTGTTTCGCCATGTCGCCGATGGAAAGAATTCCGCCAAGTTCATCACCTTTGCGTTGCCCTGTTACTAATTCAGCTAATCCAACTACAATTGTTTTGCACATTTTCCAAAATGTTGAAAAAGCAGTTTGTACAGCAGTGCTAATTGGTAGTTTTTCATATTCTTGTGATGCGTGTGGTTTGATTCCCAGAACTTTTACTTTTTGAGTCTCACCTTTGATGGTAAGTGGGATGTCTAAATGAACCTGTTTATTGTTACGTTCCACTATTATTGAAAGTTCATCATGTTTTCCACTGCGAACAAAAGGTAGCAAGTCTTCAAAATAACGAATCTGTTCCCTGTTTATTTCAATTATACGGTCATTTTTTTGTAATCCGTGTTTCGCACCTACTCCGTCTGGATCAACAAATCCAATAACTGGCGGGGTAATAGGTTTGCCAAAAACTGCAAATAAGGCAATCATTGCAACAATTGCGAAAACAAAGTTTGCTAGTGGTCCGCCGGCTGCGACTTGAATACGTTGCCAAGGGGTTTTTGCATGTAGTGTTTGCTGTCTTTCTTCTTTAGTAAGTTTTGTAATAATTGCATCATCAGCTGTAGCACTGCTTGCATCAGCATCCCCAAGCATTTTTACATAACCGCCTAATGGCACCAAATGAAATGCCCACCGAGTGCCTTGACGATCTGAAAAGCCAAACAGCTCAGGTCCAAATCCAATAGCAAAGTGTTCAACTTTTACTTTGTTTCTTCGTGCGACCCAAAAATGGCCCCACTCATGAACAAAGACAATAACTGAAATTAATATGATGAAAGGTATAAAATACTCTAAAATCCAAGCGAACAAGAAAGGCTCCTGCCAAAATAAAACTAGTGATGTTTATTGATACGGTATCTGGCGTTGAAACAAAAGAGGGTTTTTTAAATAATCTTTAAAAGCTTGTATATTTTCTTGGTTAGTGTTGCTAAATATCCTTGATTTTGTTTGCAATAGTTTCATTTCGTAAGAAGGGCTCTGCAGCATATTGCTGCAGAGCCCTGTGTCAGTAATAAAAAGTGTTAGGTTTAGCTAAAAGTACGCTTATTTGGTGTTCCGCTTTTTGGTCCACGTGAGTCAGGTTTTGAAAAATTACTTCTTCCTTCTCCGCTAACGCCACCGCTTATTGCTCCGCCTCTAGAAGCGCCTGCACCACTGAAACCAGCACCTCTGGAAGCGCCTCCACCGAATCCGCCTCTTGAATTGCCTCTTGATTCGCCGCTGCCAGCTTCACCAAAGCTACTGCTTCGTGAACCGCCTCTGCTTGCGCCGCCGAAGCCGCCGCCTCTAGAAGCACCTGCACCACCGAAACCACCGCTTCTTGCACCGCCGAATCCAGCACCTCTGGAAGCGCCTCCACCGAATCCGCCTCTGCCAGCTTCACCAGCTGGTGCGTCACCAAAGCTACTGCTTCGTGAACCACCTCTAGAAGCACCTGCACCACCGAAACCAGCGCTTCGTGAACCGCCTCTGTTTGCGCCATCAGAACTTCCGAAACCACCGCTTCTTGCTCCGCCTCTGGATTCACCAGAACTTTTACCTGCGAATGGTTTCCTTCTGTCATTGTTTGCAAAAGGATGTTGCCCGCCAAAATCACCAGACCCAGATCGTGATGATCGACCAAAGCCGCTTCCTGAACCTGAACCAGAATTACGGTTTGATCCTTCGTGAGCTTTAGGATTCATGTATCTCTCAATAGCATTCCACTTTTTTGCATCTTGTGATGTAACAAAGCATAAAGCAAACCCTTCAGCGCCTGCGCGGCCTGTTCTACCTATGCGGTGAATGTAATCTTCAGGGCATGGAGGCACATCATAATTGATAACGTGCATTAAGTGAGGAATATCTAACCCACGAGCAGCAATATCAGTAGCAACCATAACCCGGCACTTACCTAGACGAAATGAACGAATTACTTTTTCACGTTGATGCTGACGCAAGTCACCATGAATAGCTGATGCTGAATGATCTTCTTTACGAAGCGCTTCAGCCAAACGGTCAGCATTCATTTTTGTTTTTACAAACACAATAATTGTACCGTCACGTTGCTCAATCTCTTGCAAAAGACGTTTGTATTTATCTTTTTCACTAATATTAACAATTTCTTGTTTGATCTTAGGAATTGGCAATGTTGCTGAGCCTACTGCTACACGCTTTGGTTGATTCAGGTATTTTCCTGCCAACTTTTCAATTGCTGGGGGAATTGTCGCTGAAAACATCATTGTTTGACGCTTAGTTGGCAACTTGGAAATAATATGATCTAACTGAATGCCAAATCCCATATCAAACATACGGTCAGTCTCATCAAGCACTAAACATTCTAGGCTATCAACACGTAAAGTGCCGCGCTCTAAGTGATCAATTATGCGGCCTGGTGTTCCTATAACAACCCTTGGACGAGACTTTAACTGCATAAGCTGCTTAGGGTAAGGTTCTCCGCCAATAATAAGGGCTGTGTTGAAATCCCTTGAATCGCCCACTAGACTTTTTAAAGCATTCATGACCTGCTGAGCAATTTCACGAATAGGCGCTAATACAAGCGCTGTAGCATTTGGATTATTAAGTAAGTGATTTACCAATGGCAACGTAAACGCCATTGTTTTTCCGGTACCTGTTTGGGCTGATCCTAAAATATCATTCCCCTCAAGCGCTAAGGGTATTGTTTGTGCTTGAATCTCTGTAGGCTTTACTAGGCCCATGCGTGTAAGTGACTGTGTAATTGAATCTGGCAATCCCAGTTCATTAAATGTATTCATTTAAAAACTCCATAAAAAACGTTTATCTATAATCCACAATAAATGGACAGAAATTTATCCACAGGCAAGCTCTTAAGCTGCAATATGGTGAACAGATAACGCTTTAAAAAGTTTTTGGAATTCGCCAAATAACCCTACCTTACATCGGTAGGCGCGGAATCGGAACCTAAAATTTCAACTGCAATCTAGCCTATATTAAAAAATAATGCAATAAAAAAATATTAAGATTTGAGATGTTAATTATATATCAAAATATAAAAATCAACCCTTCTTAATTGGAGTTACTTTAAGCTCGTTTTTATCAAGATCAACTTGAATTTCATAATCAGCACTTACATTTGTGCGGTGGTCTCCAGGGCTTGTGTATCTAGCAAACATCAGTGCAACAACACCTGTACTGTGAGATGGGGCAATATCTAGACTGGCCGATGAATCAGGAACGACATCAATGCTAAATACATCTAAATCATCACCAGCGTCTGATTTAAGTTTTTTTGCCTTTTGAAAATAGGCATTTGCATCTAATTTCCCAATTTCTGTAGCAAGATTTTCTGTGTAAGCAACAACAACATGGATTTTGATGGGTGAAGAATCATTTGCATTCGCAGTGGATTTGAAATTAATTTTTTCAATCCATACTTTTGATTGCTTTATACCAACTGCAGATTTAACCGACTCACAACCGCTAAAAAAAAAGCCAGTGACTGCTGTAAATAAAATGATTTTAAAATTTTTGGATAACATTTTCCCCCTTCGTTATTTGTTAACTTTTATAGGTTACAACTTAACTATTAAACCATGGCTTCCATAGAATTAAAAAGGTTTTACATGGAAAAAAATGAAATTTGTGTTCTGCGTATGCCAGCTGTTGCTGAGATCTATGATTTCGCTTATGAAAGTTTACAGCGATTGCCGAAATCATTTCGCACTCACCTTAAAAACTTTGTCATAGAGGTTAAAAATTTTGCAGAGAGCAATGTTTTGGAAGAGCTGTCAATGACTGATCGATATGACTTATTAGGCCTGT
>CAMDPB010000055.1 GCA_945903885.1 Candidatus Finniella inopinata | reverse complement strand
CCACGCGCAACATCAATAGGGTTAGCATTAGATTGTTTAACAATACCAATGCTGATACCAGCTTTTCCGTTAAAATATGTTTTTGTTTTTCTGTCATCTGAATCAATTTCAGCCCGACCAATATCGCGTAACCGCACCAGAAAATCTTTTCGAGTCGCTACAATCATATTTTCAAATTCTTCAGGCTTTTCTAGTGATGCAACAGTTGTAACTGAATACTCACGGTCTTTTGAAATAAGCTTTCCTGCAGGTTTTTCAATGTTTTGCCTTTTAACTTGCTGCAAAACTTCTGAAACTGTTATGCCATAAGCAGCTAAGCTCAAGGGGTTCAGGTAAATTCTCATCACGTAGTCGCTGGCACCTAAAATATCAACACGCGCAGTGCCACCAACGGCTTCAAGTTCTTTTTCCAATTCGCGTTTTGCAAAGTCGTGCAATTCACCAGCATCAAGCGCTGCAGAGGTCAACGCCAACGTTATAATCGCCTTATCGTCAGCACGCGACTTAGTCAAAACAGGCTGAGTTGCTTCCATAGGCATTCGTTCTTGGTTTTTAGCGAGGCGGTCACGAATATCATTAACTGCATCTTCACTTTTTCGCTCAGGCCGAAACACAACAATAACTTTTGAATCTTCTGAATTACTTATTGATTCAATCTGATCAACACCTTCAATGCTTGAAACAGCATCTTCAATGATTCGAGTCAAAGTTGTTTCAACGACTTCCGGGCTAGCACCTGGAAGTGAGGATTCAATTGTAATTGTAGTGTTTGAAACCGTAGGCATTGCTTGTAAGGGAAGCCTATAGGCACCAACAGCACCTAGCAGAACCAAAATAAGCGTCATTACCCATGCAAAAACTGGACGCTCAATACAAACTTCAGAAATACGCATTGTGCCCCGCTACAGCATTACTTTTACAGATGGATCCGGCATATTGGAAATTTTCACCTTTGCACCATCGCTAAGCTTTATTTGTCCTGAAGTAACAACAATTTGACCAGGTTGTAACCCAGCAACAATTTCAACTTGTCCATTTTCACGTGATCCAGTCAGCACACGACGTTTCTCAGCCCGTCCTCTTTCTACTACCCACACAAATTCAATTTCACCGATTCGTTCAATTGAGGATTCATCTACAGTCATTGTGTTGCCTTTTTCACCAACTATAAGGCTTACATTCGCAAACAAACCATCCCGTAACAAATTGTCAGGGTTTGGAATAACACCTTTCACTTGCACACTGTGACTTTCTTGTTCAACCTTAGCATCAACTGCTTCTATCATTCCTGTAAACACCTGATCCTTAAATGCGCTGACTTTTACTTCAACTACCTGACCCACACCAACATCATGTACGTTTTTTTCAGGAACTTTGAATGTAACCTTAACAGACTTATTGTCGACAACTGTTACTAAATCAGTTGCTCCTTGAACAAATGCCCCAGCACTGATGTTCATAATTCCTATCGTCCCATCAAAGGGAGCTTTAATATTCGCTTTTTCAAGATTTGCTTTTGCCTGCAAAAGCTTGCCCTCAGCAATTTTTACCTGAGCGTTTGCTTCATCAAGTTTTTTATTGCTTTCAACTTTTTGCTCATGCAATTTCGAAATGCGCTCTAAGTTTGCTTTTGCATTTTCATGCTCACCTTCAGCTATTTGAACAGCTGCGCGATATTCTGCATCTTCAAAACGAATAATTAAATCACCTTTTTTAACAGCCCCGCCTTCGGTAAACAACAGCTCGGCAATACGCCCTGACAGTTCTGATTTTATAATAACCATAGCATTAGCGCGCATATGTCCAACGGTGTTTATACGCTTACTAACAGTGCCCAATGTTACTGTTTGCGCCTCAATAACGCGCAACTTCTGCTCACGATCAACCAAACGGTCAGTACTCATGGCTGCAACACAGATTGAGCGCATAACCGGTTTACCAACCCGTAAAACCACGAACCATAATGTCAAAAAGCAAATAACAATTACCAAAACAGCCAATACTACTTGGCTTGGATTCAAAGTTTTAAAATCTCGAAAATATCGCATTTGTACTTTTTTCTCTTACAGTGCATTCAATGTAGCTCAAGGACTTTAATAAATCCTTAAAGTCCCTAACTTACTTCATGCCAGAAAAAAGGTTGACCTTCAACCGCTAATTCACTATAAACATAGAGTAAGCATTTGGGGCCCTTAGCTCAGTTGGTAGAGCATCTGACTTTTAATCAGGGGGTCGAAGGTTCGAATCCTTCAGGGCCCACCAATTTTACGACTCTTGAGTATCTTGAAACGATATCGATTTATCCTTGAATATGATGGTTCACAATTTTTTGGTTGGCAGCGCCAACCAATTGAACCGACAGTGCAACAAACACTAGAAGACCAATTAATTTTTTTTGTAAAACATCCTGTCAAAATTCATGGAGCAGGCAGAACTGACACTGGTGTTCATGCCACGGGTCAAGTTGCCCATGCGGATTTAGACTATCCTCATAGCCCTTACCGCCTTCAAGTAGCTCTTAACCATTTTTTGATCAAAAAAGGCCTTAGCGTTATTTCCTGCGAAGAAATTGATCAAGATTTTCATTCACGTTACAGCGCCATTTCAAGGGAATACGAATACAACATCCTCAACAGAATAGCTCCTGGTGTTTGGAATGCTAAGGTCTGGCACGTAGCAAGACCACTAAATGCAGAAGCCATGCATGAAGCAGCACAACAACTTGTAGGCACCTATGATTTTTCATCTTTTCGTGACAGCAAATGCCAAAGCAAGAGCCCAATTAAAACGCTTTCAAAATTTCACATTGAACGCCGGGGGGAACTCATTACCGGAACAATCAAGGCACCATCATTCTTGCATCACCAAGTTCGTATTATGATGGGTACACTAAAAGCTGTTGGTGCTGGTATGTTTAGCTTGGATGACTTTATTAAAATTCGTGACGCAATAGACAGAACAAAAGCTGGAGCAACGGCTCCGTCTGACGGACTAACCCTTACGCAAGTGGAATACCATTATCTGTAAACCATTGTTTCCATTCAACAGTTAGCAGTGGCAAAAAATCTTCTATGCTGGGAAGCGGATTTTTTTGTTGAAAACGGGCTTGAAACAAATCTCGCATAGCATTTGTAATAAAAATATGCCTTGTAATGGCGGCACGTCGACCATAGACAACCAAACTATAAAACGCTTCGGGCTGAGCAAATGAGAATTTTGCTGCTGCCCCACCGGGATCCAACACCATAACACCACCCGGAGACGCCACATTACCATGTAGATGCACTGAACTCACCTCATCAACCAGAACATCTCCATTATCTTTGATTGCAAAAGCTCCTACCTTTGCATAATTTTTATTGCCGTTCGGAAACATCCAAAGTAATGCGTGAGGACGCAACAAAATCTCCTGATCTGGCCATAAATTTTCCTGAATATGAAGGTACACATGCACCTGATCATCTCTGAGTCCCATGGATCTAATAGCTTCTATAATTTGAGATGGTATATTTCGCTCATCAATAGCTGAAAAAGAATACTGAAAAGCCAATAAACTAGCAGGAAAAGTCTCATTTGGGTGATATGGATGGCAATAACAAATCTGAGAAAGTAAACCGTAATATAAATGAGGATTATTAATTTCAATATTTGTCATTCGACCGTTTGTATCAATTTCTATTTCAGGAAGCAATTTAAAATTTTCTTCATTCTGCCTTAAATACTCAGGATCAGAATTTTTCAAATTTTGGTTAAACAGCAATTCAAGAGGTGCTGCCGGAACACGATATTCCATATCAAGAGCGCCTGCTCTGCGTAACCCCAACCATTGCGCCATCTGCGCTGCATGACGATCATGATTTTCACTAGTAATATTCCAAACAGCTGCTCCTGTTGGCAACGCTGACGTTGACAATAAGTGTTCACCTGCACTTTCTAAGCTTTCTTGAAATATTCTTCTATCACCCGCGCTTGGCACTAAGCTGCTTTGAACTCCATTTTTAAAGCCATAGCCTAAACATACCGCCTGAACTAAACTAGAATAATATACTGGATCAGTGGCCTTCCTCTTGTTAGCCAATGATAAAATGGCAACCGCATCATATGCGGTACCTAAAGTAGACTTCTCAGCTGAAATTGCAACAGATTCAGTGCTACGAAAATGAATAATTTCCTCATGGCCCAAAGGCTGAACCTTGCCCAAAAGTGATAGGCCATTTAAACAAATAGCGAGTATAAAATAGAATCGAATAAACATGCTGACAGCCTTCATTCGTTAATTATACCAAACGAACCATTAAAAATAAGTTAATTATCCAACCCTTTTGTTTTATTGCATATCGGCAATAACAAAAGTGAAATTAAAGATTTTGAATAGCACTAAGAAACATATTAAAGAAATGGCCACATAAAGTGACCACTTTATTCTTAATGAACGTCTGCGTCCAAATCAGCTGGTAGGTCGCCAAAGCCTGGATCTTCCTCTTCTTCTAGTAGAGCAGGATCTACAGCAGCAGAATCTACACCATCAACTAACGCTAAATCAAAATCATCCAATGGTAGCACCACTTCTTTTGCTGATGCTCGCTCACGCTTGCCGCGCATAGATGTGTGAATCTCACACGTTGCTCCACATTTTGGGCATATTGCCGGAGACTTACGAAGATCGTAAAATCGCGCACTACATCCACCACAAGTACGCTTTACACCCCAAGATAATTCAGCCACTTTATTCCTTCAAAAAATTTGCCTATTGATTGGAAATGCCATGAAATCAAAATTTTGTCAAAAGGTTTATGCATAAGAGCTTAATATGCTTCAAATAAATTTGGGCTCTACCTATTGATTTGCTCAAAGCAAGGGGATAATGTGTCGCTGTATTTTGTTAACTAAGAGATTTTTATGTTACCGAAGATTTTACTAGTAATAATACTTTTAAACTCTGTTGTTTTTTGTATGGAAGAAGATTCCAACCAAATTGTTAGAGCTCGCTCTGGTACTCAATTACCTTCTGCTGAAAATTCTTATTCTGGGTGGGGTTTTCCAATCAGAGCCTTTAACAGTGCAGCAGAATTTTTAAACCAAGTGATTGGAATGAGTAGACAAACAGCACAAAATGCTCAAATAGCATCACAAACAGCTTTAGAAACAACTGAAATGTCTCGTAACGCGGCTATTACAGTGAGAGACGCTGCAGGAGCAATTTCAACAGTAACCAGTCAGCTTCATGAATCAGGAGCTTTATTAAACGCACTTGAGCAACGAAATCAAGAAGTTGGAGCATTAAAAGCAAGGCTTCTACTTGCAGAGGCTGAAAAATTAGAAGCGCAAGAAAGGTTGCAACGACTATTATCTCAGCCTACACCCGCTTCAGCGACTGAAACGGCAAATGCAGAACGTGATTCCAGAATAAGAATATTGGAAGAAAGTATGAGAGGTTTAAGCGCCAATGTTAACCAAATAGCTGCTGAACGATCTGAATTAGAAACAAGACTGCTAACTTTTAAGAACAGTTTAGCAGAAATTATCGATCCAACAGAAACTGATATTAATAGTTTGTTAACAAAAACAGCTGCAAAATTGGAAGTTTTAAGTTGGAAGCAAAAAGAATCAGCACAACTATATAGTGACGCTATTCGGGAGCTTCAAAAGCAAATTGAAGGAAAAGAAGAATTAAAGAGAGGGTTTGATGAAAAAATACAAAGACTTAACACTGACATACAAGCATTACGCACAGCAACCCGCAGATTTGAAGGAAATGGATACACTGCATTATTTGATATTGTTGATAGGGTAAATAAACAATCTTCCAAGCAAGCAATAGAAGAAGCGGAAAAGGAAATGATTGCCCAAATAACTTACGCGCGCCTTCTTGCTCCATTAGAGCCATTTAGCAACTTAATGCAACTAGAAGGCCAAGGAATGTGGATTGAAAGATTGATTAGGCTTTGTTTATTTACTGATCTTTCTGAAATGCATGTAGAAAATAAAGATAGATTTTTTACTCATAATTTATCGTATCTTCTAATAAGTGGAAGCAAATTAGTTAGGTATGGGGGCACACCAATTGATTATAATAAGCCAAATATAGATACTAGCTTACGCAATGGTGGCTTATTACGAAAACGCTAATTTTAATAAAAAAGAGCTTCCCTCAGGGAGCTCTTTTTACATAAACGTATTCTTAGGTTTGTAAAAACTATCGAGCATTAGCAATCCGACCCCTAAAACAATAGCTGAATCAGCCAAGTTAAACGTATACCAGTGCCAGCCATGTATATGAAAATCAATAAAATCAACAACAGCTCGAAAACGTAAACGATCAACCAAATTTCCTAAAGCACCGAATAAAATTATTGCAGTTGCGTAGCGTTGCAAAGCATTCTCAGCTCTCCACCACCACACTGTTACAATGCACGATAACGCACACACACCAGCCACCAACAAAATATAATGCATATTTGAATAAGCACGAAGCAAGCCAAAGGTAACCCCTGGGTTATAGGCCAGCATAAAATTTAGGCAGGGAAACACGTGCACAATTTCTCCAGGCCCCACATGCTCAAGCACCCAAAATTTTGACAATTGGTCCAGCACGAAAACAAGAAGCCCAATAATCAGACTACCTTTTTTTGGCAATGATTTAAAAGTGCTCATGAATAACCTCATCGCAACGTTTACACAAGTCAGGTTCGCGCTGTGATCCTACTTCTGGTAAAATTTTCCAGCAACGTCCACATTTTTGCCCCTCAGCAAGCTCAACTACGACACCAATTCCACGAACATCTTCCAAAGTAAATGCATTTGCAGGCATTTGGGCATGCACAATTACCAATTGCGA
>CAMDPB010000054.1 GCA_945903885.1 Candidatus Finniella inopinata | reverse complement strand
ATAATTTTGAACAGTTCATCCAAGAAGTCGAAAGTGACCTTCGTCAGGAAAAATTTGAGCACCTTTGGAAAAAATATGGGAAGTCCATTGCCATTGGGTTTGCTGTAATTATAGGCTTATCTGCTGCATTTAATCTTTGGCAACATCACCAAGCTAAACAACGTGACATAATATCACAGCAGTTTGTAAGCGCTCAAACATTAATGTTTAATAAAAACATTGGTGATGCTTTAGCTGCCATGGAGGGTATTTCTAAATCTTCTCATCGCACCTATTCAACACTTGCCAAATTCAATATGGCTTCAATTTTGCGCCAAGAAACTGGACACAAAGATTTAAACCGAGTTGAAGAAATTTATAAAGACTTAATGAACAGCAGCAGCGCAGAGCATATGTTCAGGGAGCTAGCAACAGTTCTTTATGTAAGTTTGCGCTTAGACCGTATTAAAGATGATGATCAAGATGAATGTAAAAAACTTGAGAAACTAATGGAACCGTGTATAGATGGAGCATCGCCCTATCGTCATTTGGCATTAGAGCTAAAAGGTATGATTGAGCTACGTCAAAAAAATCACACGAAAGCAACAGAAACATTTGTAGCTATTGCTCAGGATGAAAAATGCCCTAAAGACCTTCGATTGCGCGCTCAAGTTATGACGCAAAGCCTAGCTGGTCAATTGGCAGAGCAAGCTCAAAAGGCTCACTAATGAAAAAAATATCCGTTACAAGTTTTTTAATTGCTTTGCTGATCCTAGCAGGTTGTAGCGAAACAAAAGAAAAATTAAAAGGTAAACGCGAACCTTTTATTATTGTAGGAAATTCTCTAAAGCCTGATCCAGACTTAGAAAATACGGTTGTTATTCTTCCACCTGCAGTTGATTTAAAAGATTGGAACCACGTCGGTGGTAATCCTAGTCATCTTATGCCACCAGTGCTTGTTAGCAATGATCTCAAAAAAGTATGGGCTGAAAACATTGGTGCAGGATCAGATACATACCATAGACTAATTACTCATCCCGTTGTTAAGAGCGGATTAGTATATTCAATGGATATCCATGGAAATGTACAAGCCAGAAAAGTTGCTGATGGGTCTGTTGTGTGGGAATTGATGACATCACCCGAAGAAGGACATAGCAATACCATGGGTGGTGGGTTTGCTGCAGATGGCGATGTGCTATACATCACGACATCTTTTGGTGAAGTTTGGTGCGTTGAAGCACAATCAGGAAAAAATATTTGGACCAAACAATTAGAAACACCTATTCGAGCAGCACCAACCGTTTTTGCAGGACGTGTTTATGTAGTAACCGTAAACAACGAAATTTATGCACTTGAAGCCAAAACTGGCGATGAATTATGGGATTATGCAGGAATTGTTGAGCCAAGCTCACTTCTAGGTGGAAGCGCTCCAGCTGCTTGCGCGCAAGCTGTAGTTGTTGCTTTGACATCTGGGGAAATTTACTGCTTAAGCCCTGAAAGTGGTCGTATGTTATGGTCTGACACCATGACCCCTGCATTAAGAATTGATACTGTTTCAAGCATTGCACATATTCGTGCACGACCAATTATTGAAGACAATGTTGTGTATTTAGCCAGTCATGGTGGACGCATTGCAGCTTATGAGCTACAAACAGGCAAAAAAATATGGGCCAAGGAAATTGGAGCGTTACGCACCCCAGTGCTGAGCGGTAATTTTCTTTTTGTAATTACCACGAATGATGATTTAGTGTGTCTGCTAAAGTCAACAGGTCAAGTTCGATGGGCAACTTCTCTGCCACGCAAACGTGAAAGTGAAGAAGTTATTACATGGGCGGGCCCTATTGTAGTGAACAACCAGCTAGCCATGGTCAGCACAAGCGAACAAATGGCATTTGTAAATGTGTTGGATGGAACAATTGATAAAACTGTTAATTTAGAATCGGCGTGTCAACTTTCACCAATTGCAGCTGACAAAACAATTTTCACCTTAACCGATTCAGGCATATTACAAGCTTGGCGATAGAAATAAAATTATGTTCACTCTTGCCCTAATAGGGCGCCCTAATGTTGGCAAATCGAGTCTTTTTAATCGTTTACTTGGACGAAAAGTAGCAATTGTACATGAGCGCCCTGGAGTTACCAGGGATTTCCAAGAAGCACAAGCTTACTATGGAGACATGCCTTTTCGTATATTAGATACGCCAGGGCTTGCGGATCCTGAAACATCTGCTGCACATCCTGAATTATCAAAAAATATGCAGCTACAAAGTGAAGCTGCGATAGAAGAAGCACAAATGGTTGCTTTTGTCGTTGATGGAATAGCAGGAATAACAGCATTTGATGCGGAAATTGCAAAATTTTTACACAAAAAGAATAAACCAATTATTGTTCTTATCAATAAAAATGACAGTAAAAAAGCCCTACTAACGGAATATGATGTGTTTGCACTTGGTTTTGAAACAGTTATTAGCGTTTCTGCTGAGCACAATTTAGGCATTGATGCGTTATACGAAGCAATCCACCCGCACTTAACTTTTGAAGAAGAAGTTGTTGTAAAAGATAGACCATTAAAATTGGCAATTATGGGACGGCCGAATGTTGGAAAATCTACTTTAGTTAATGCGCTCTTTGGTGAAGAACGTTTACTTACAGCTGACATGCCAGGAGTAACCCGTGATTCTGTCAGCCTATTATGGGAACATAATGGTCAGAAATTTGAATTAATTGATACAGCTGGTATTCGCAGAAAAGCAAAAGTACAAGATGCTGTAGAACAGTTAGCTGTTCAAAGTGCAACAAGAACCCTGCAATTTGCTGAGATGGTTGTACTAGTAATTGACGCAACTATTCCTATTGAAGAACAATTAGAAAAGCAAGACCTTGGGCTCGCGCAACAAATAGTTGAAGAAGGTCGCGGACTAATTTTAGCACTGAATAAGGTTGATAAAATAAATCATCTTCCAGAGCTTATGGAACACATTCGCAATCAATTAAATTACCAATTGGCCCAAGTACGCGATGTGCCAATGATTGCTATTTCTGCTTTGAATCATCAAAATCTTGAGAAAATGCTTGATATGGTTTTAGAGCTTAATAAATTGTGGAACATGCGCATACCAACAGCTAAGCTTAACGAATGGCTGCCATTTATGTTGGACAGGCACCCTGCCCCTGCAGTTGCAGGTCGTCGTATTCGCATTAAGTACATGACACAGGTAAAATCACGTCCTCCAACGTTTGCATTATTTTGCACAAAGGCTGATGACCTACCCGCTTCTTATATTAGGTACCTTAGTAACGGACTACGTGATGATTTCAAGCTACCAGGCGTGCCGATCAGATTTATTGTTAAGGGCATTAAGAACCCTTATACTTCTTAGAGTTATAGACGTTCATTAGCCAAATTTTGTACCAACCAAAGATTTTCAGATGGCTTAAATAAAAATGGTGAGCAATTTGCTGCTTGAAGGTTTTTATACCCTAAACTATCAGCAAGTACTTTAAATACACCCCCATGAGAAACTATCAATGGGCAATTGTATTCAAGAAGTATTAAAGATACAGCTTTAAGAACCCTCTTTGTAAATGCGCTGAATGTCTCTGCTCCACGTGGAGTGTCTTGATCATTAAACAAACATTTTGTTGGATCATGGGACTTTCCTTCTGCATCACCCCATTCTCTTTCCATAATCTGTTCATTAATAATAATTGGTTTATGAATTTTAACTTGTTCAGCAATAACTTGCGCAGTTTTTAAAGCTCGAATCCTCGGACTAGAAATAATCGTGTCAAATTTTTCTTTTTTCAGAATTAAAGCAGCTTTTTCTGATTGAGCTATACCTAGATCATTCAAAGGAATATCAATGCTTCCCATAATGATATTGCTCTTGTTCCAATCGGTCTCACCGTGACGAATAAAATAAAATGGTTTATTTGGTAAGGGCATTGGCTTTTACTCATTAAATATATCTGCAGTTTTTTATAACATAAAACAACAAAATCTCTATAACTTGATACTAATGCTGTTTTGTATTCGTGCTTGGCTGACCATGGTCATATAAAGATATGACGAGGTCAAACAAATAGTTTATCATCAGCGAAATTAATGATTTTGCACTTTATAGAGTTATCCCAATGAATGATTTTTCTGAACAAGATTTTGCAAAATTTCCTATTTGTGTCGATCTTGATGGCACCCTATGGGCTGGTGATTGTTTGTGGTTGTGCGCGCGTGACTTTTTAAAGCGCTATCCGTTTAGATTTTTTCAGCTTTTTATTTGGTGGAAAAAAGGCAGAACGCACCTAAAACATAACCTTTTTAAAAATGTCTTTTTTGACCCAAAAAAATTACTTTTTTTTTCTGAAATTTTGCAATATTTGTTTTGGCTTAAAGAGCAAGGCGCCAAGCTTTATTTGGTAACTGGATCAGACCAACAAATTGCTGACAAAGTTTCTGGATTTCTAAATATTTTTGAAGATGCTTTTGGCAGCACATTGGATAACAATTTGGTTGGAGAAAAAAAAGCAGCGTTACTTAATAAAATGTTTGGCTCAAAAAAATATATCTACTTTGGGAATGAGTGGAAGGATCGTTTAGTTTGGCAATACAGCATTGCAGCAGGTGCAGTTAATGTTGATAAAAAAACATTAGAATGGTTGGGCTCTCAGCCCATATATACCCGTAGGTTTATTTGCAAATCCTAGCTATAATCAAAGAAAAATAACTAGAAATTTTTCATGTCTTCTAAAGAAATTCAAAAAATAGAATTTATAGGTAATATTCTATCGGAAGATGATAAAAAAAATCCTATTTTTAAAGAATTCGTATACAGTTTTTACCAACACGTTAGTTTTGGATATTTGGTGAACCTATGTGAACAAACATCCAAAAATGTATTAATTGAACTAGCTAAACAAGCCTTTAAAATTTTTCAAAATACCCCCCCAGAGAATGAATTTTATATTGAGAATCACTTGCTTGAGAACCATAAACTGCAAGTGTTATTTCTACATAGTTTTTATAAGCCCTTCGTTATGCGTAGCGCTAAAGTATGGTTAGCAAAAAATAAATTAGCTATAGATGAACTTGTGCACCCTATATTTGCACCACAAAGGTCAGATTCTAAAATATATAGCTGTCTTGGGGGATCAACTCAGGAATCATTAATTGCGGTAATTCTCCCCATTGATATAAAACTTCCTAATAATTACAGGCAATCCCTGTTGGAACTTTATTCTAATTTAACACTTGTAGTTGATGATTTTTCTATCATGCAAGAATGGACATGCAACATATCCACCGCAATGCTTGCACAAAACCAAGATAATGTTGAACAAGCCGGAGCATTTTTGCATTGGCTTAATAATGAGCATTTTGTATTTCTTGGTCTGCGTCGCTATCGAGCCATCGACCCATTCGATAAAAATATTGCATTTGACCATCAACCGACCCACAGATATGGGTTATTTAAAATAAAGGAAGTTCATGAGTCTGAAAATTTCGCTCTGCCAGCATTAGAACTACAAGAACCAGCTGATCAATTTTTTCAACATCATTTAATGCATATTAAAAAAGAATATCCACGTTCAACCATATATCGTGACTCTAGAATAGACTCCATTAAAGTTCTTGATGTTAACAAAGATGGGAAAATTGAAGGGATCATTCAAATCATAGGGTTATTTACTTCTGATTTTTACAAGGCATCTCCTTTTGATATTCCATGGCTAAAGAACAGAGCATTAAAGGTTTATCAACTATTTGGATTTTCACTCAGCTCTTATGACGAAAAATTACTCGGCGAAATTATTAATAGCATTCCGTTAGATGAGTTTTATTATTTGTCAGAAGAGCAGCTGGTTGAATTAATTTCACGTGTTCTTAACATGTATGATAAAAATGCAGTTTTTTCACGCATAGATGAGCTTGGAGGCTCTCTCTCTGTATTGGTATATTTACCAAAGCACAGATACAGCGAAAACCTTCGTCTAGAATTAGGAAAATTGATTGCAAAAGAATGTGGAGGGACCCTAACCTCTGCCCATGGGTTTTTAGGCAATACATCATTCGCCAGGTTAATATATATTCTTAGCTTTAATTCCTCTGAAAAAGTTACTGTTAATATTGAAGATCTAGAGGAGAAATTATGGATAGCTTCACAAACGTGGCAAGAACGCTTTTCTTATTTTTGTAAAAAGAAACATATCGCTGCGTCTATTACTTTTTCTGATCTTTACCTTAAACTTAACGGTCCTGAAGTTGCCGCTCATGATGCGCAAGTTTTAATAGATTGGCTTAATACAAATGAAGCTATCTACTTTGAAACCATAACAAATAATGACACTGGAACTATTCGAGTGCTCCAGAAAGATACTCCGTTGACTTTGGGACAAATAATCCCAATATTCACAAATTTTCAATTAAATATACAAGCAGAACGCACATTTTTTGCTGAAATAAACGGTCAAAAAATATGGATGCATTACTATGAAATTTCTAATTTAAATGATTTAGAATTGCCTGCTTCTACTCTTCAAAAGTTAGTTGAAGGTTTAAAGCAAGCATGGGCAGAACTAATAGAAGTTGACCCCTTTAATGCACTAACTGTTTCTTGTGATCTTGATTTTAAAGAAATTATAATATTAAGAGCCTATGGACGCTTTTTAAAACAGCTAGGCCTTAATTATTCCCAGAAAGCTTTAGCTGATTGTTTGGTTGCGTATCCATCTATAACACAATTATTAGTTAAATATTTTTATCAGATGTTTTCTCTTGGCATCTCTAACGAAAAAAGATTATTAGAACTTGAAAATTTAAAGGTCAAAATTTTTCAGTCATTTTCCGTTATTAAGCGTCTTGATCATGATCGCATTATGCGCAGGTTTCAAAATGTTATTCAGGCAACGTTGCGCACG
>CAMDPB010000053.1 GCA_945903885.1 Candidatus Finniella inopinata | reverse complement strand
TAATTCTTTTAATTTTTATGTTTATGTGATCACTATCATTAATTTTGCTTCTTCAAAAAACTAATATGAAGACGCTTTTCTTCAGCCAAATCAAATTCAACAACTGCTTGTTCGCCTTCTGTATCAATAACATCACCATAACCAAATTTCTGATGAAATACGCGATCACCTATTTCAAAATGCTGAGCCTGGTACTCAACAAAACTGGCGGGTCTGCGAAGTGATTCAGGGCTGGTCTGCTGCCTTGATTCATGGCCATTGGCTTGAACATGCTTTACATGGGCTGCTGGTAATTCACTTAAAAATCGTGATGGCAGACCAACTTGCCATCCTTGGTAAGGTAAGCGACGACGCAATGCATAAGAAATTGTAGCTTTTAATTTAGCGCGACTAATGCCTACATACCCCAAGCGACGTTCTTCTTCTAAGCCATTTTCTTGAATGCTTCTGGGGTGAGGAAATAAGTTTTCCTCCCATCCTGGCAAAAACACAAAATCAAATTCAAGGCCTTTTGCGCCATGCAGCGTCATAATACTTAAACAGTCACCAGCAGATTGATTGTTGTTATCTGTGACTAAACTGACATGGTCTAAAAATCCAGGAAGAAACTCAAATTCCTCTATGGCATGCACAAATTCTTTTAAGTTTTCCAATCGTCCAGCTGCATCTGGTGATTTTTCTTCTAGCCACATTGCTGTGTACCCTGATTCATCAAGCACCGCTTTAACAACATCGACATGTGGCTGCGTATCAAGCATGTTACGCCATCTTTGCATATCTTCAAAAAACTGACGTAAATTTGCTTTGCCAATACCTTTTCCATCTTCCATTGCATAGAGCAACGCAGCTCTTGGAAGAGAAATATTTTGTTCTCTAGCGATAACATGCATGTTCTGCAAAGCAGTCGCCCCAATGCCTCGTTTTGGCACATTAATGATACGTTCAAAAGCCAAGCCGTCATCTGGTTGAACCAATATCCTTAAATATGCCAGTGCATCTTTAATTTCTTGACGTTCATAGAATCGTAGTCCACCCACAACACGATAGGGGGTGCCTGTTTTTAAGCAACGCTCTTCAAAGTCACGAGTTTGATAACTTGCCCTAACCAATATCGCCATAGAGCTTAAGCTGTGACCTTTGCGTTGATAGTCTTCAACTTCATCAATAACAAAGCGTGCTTCGTTTTCACTGTCCCACGTGCCCTTAATAAGCACGGATTCACCGCCTTGTTTTTCAGTCCACAATTCCTTACCCAAACGATCTCGGTTGTTTGCAATAAGCCCAGATGCTGCCCCTAGTATGTGATTTGTAGAACGGTAATTTTGTTCAAGGCGAATAGTGGTCGCATTCGTGTAATCTTTTTCAAATTTCAAAATATTGGCAATTTCCGCGCCGCGCCATCCATAAATAGATTGGTCGTCGTCACCTACACAACATAAGTTTCCATGACCATCAGCTAAAAGGCGTAACCACAAATATTGAGACACGTTTGTATCTTGATACTCATCTACCATCAGGTAGCAAAACTGTTGCTGGTAACTGTTTAAAATTTCTGGATTTTGCTGGAATAGCACGAGGCAGTTTAATATTAAATCGCCAAAATCCATCGCGTTTAATATTTTTAATCGTTCTTGATATTGACGATATAACTGCACAGTGAGTTCTTGTGGATTGCCAGCGCGATCAGGTGTCTTTGCTTTATCTTTCCAGCGATTAATAACGCCGGCCACCATTTTGGCGGGAACTTGTTTTTCATCAATGTTTTCAGCTCTTAGCAATTGCTTAATTAAGCGCAACTGGTCATCTGAATCAATAATTGTAAAATTTGAACTGTACCCTAAAGCATCAGCATTTTTGCGCAGTATACGCATAGAAAGTGAGTGAAACGTGCCAAGCCACATACCGTCAACGCTTCGTTCTAACAAGCGTTGAATACGTTCACGCATTTCCTGAGCAGCTTTATTGGTAAAAGTTACTGCTAAAATATTTTGAGATCCACATAAGTTTTGCTCAAGGATATGGGCAAGGCGAGTAGTCAACACGCGGGTCTTCCCAGTTCCAGCACCTGCCAAAATAAGCAAGGGGCCTTCACTATGAAGAACTGCCTGTTGTTGTTTAGAATTTAAAGCCTCAAGGTAAGAAGGTGCTGAAGCAACGTTCAAGCTAGCCTCAGCAAGTGCCATCTAAAATCCTCAGTTTAATCCAAAATTTTGGAAACGCTTACTAAATTTACTTAACTGACCACCAGAGTCAATAAGTCTATGACCACCACCGGTCCATGCTGGATGGGACTTTGGATCGATATCTAATTGTAAGGTATCGCCCTCTTTACCCCAGGTACTTCTGGTTTCAAAAGTTGTTCCATCAGTCATTTTAACTGTGATAGCGTGATAGTTAGGGTGTATGTCTTTTTTCATCTTAATGTCTTCCCTTCGCGAAAAATAATATATATATCTATACTCAAGACAAAAAATAATGCAATGTTTTTCTGCAAGAATCAAAGGATTTATGATGAGTATTTTTAAAAAAGCAACTATTTTGACCTTTATTAGCCTTGGTGTGCTTTATTCAAGCGCCGAAGAATCAATTCGTCAAAACGAAGTCGTTATTGATGCCCTTCAAAAACAATTAGATTCCATGCAGTCAAAAGGGGAAAGGGAAGAGGCAGTTAAGGCTTTGCAATCTCACATTGATAGCGTTATTGAACAACAAAACAAACTTTTGGCACAAAAAATTACAGTTAATGCAAGCGAAAATCTAGCAGATCAAACTATTCCAGCAGCTTCAACTGTTGTTGACAGCGATTCAGACGCAAGATTGCGTCGTATTGTTCAAGAGGAATTAGCAAGATCAGGAATAGCTCCTAAGCTTTCTAGTCCATATGACACAACACACACTCCAACACCTGCAGAACTAGATGCCACAAAATCTGCAGAAATGAACGCGCCAGCGTTACCAGAGCAAAAATCAGAAGCCATGGGACAATATGAATTAGCTCTTGAACTGTACCATAAGGAAGCATACCAAGAAGCCGCCGCAGGTTTTGGTCGCATTATAAAGACCTATTCAAAAGATCCAATCGCTGCAAAGGCTCTGGTTCACCTAGCTTATTGTCTTGAAAAACAAGGTGATGCAGAAAGCGCTTCAATTGTTTGCGAGGCGGCATTAAAGAAAAGTTTAGATGATCCACATCAAGTTGATTGCCAACTTATGCGATTACGCTATGCCAAAGCAAAAGGTAATGATGCCGACGTTGCACAAATTGTACAAAGCTTAAAGAAGTTACCTTTGACTGCTGAACAACAACAAGCCGTAGATAAAGCTCAAGGGAAAAAGAGTAAAGCGTCTACGCCGACTGAAGCACCTCAACCAAAAGCGCCTACTAAAGCTTCTCCGGCTATAGCACCAGGTAGCCCGGTCGTACCGGCTAAGGCTCCCCAGTCTGCGGGTGTTCTGGCCAAAGAATCTCAGACTGCAGCAGCTGCTTAGCTAATTACCCTGTTTGTTTGGCTTCTTCTTGTTTCAGTAGCTAAGAATGTCCCATTTCTTTTTATTAAAAATTTAAGAACATGGAATGGGACTTATAGTTAAGCAGCCAATTTTCTCTATGCCTTGACAAAATTACTTTCAATTCACATATTTGAGTTGTCTAAACTTTCATAATGTGTGTCATGGATTATTCGTTTCAAAACTAAGTAACTGCGCCGTTAGCGCTTTTCAATTATTGAAACGAGAATTTTATGACGATAATACAAATCAATCAGCTTGGTATTTCATTTGCCCACAAAACTTGTTTTGAGGGTTTTTCAACGCATGTGCATTGCGCAGATCGCATTGCAATTATTGGCCAAAATGGCAGTGGAAAATCGACATTACTAAAAACCTTGCTTAATCAGGTTGAGCCAAGTAGCGGATCAATTCATATTTCAGATGACGTTATTTTTGGGTATGTTCCACAAGTTATTTATGAATTTGAAACTTTAAGCGGTGGGCAACGGCTAAATGAAGCATTAACGCAAGCGCTGAGTGTTAGCCCAAATGTTTTGCTGCTTGATGAACCAACAAATCACCTTGATGGTAATAACAGAAAATCATTAATGCGCATGTTGCGACGATATACTGGAACATTGATTGTGGTTACTCATGATGTTGAATTTTTAAATACCTGCATTGATACACTTTGGCATATTGATAATGGTAAGGTGCATGTTTTTACAGGCAATTACGATGATTACATGTGCGAGGTTCACATTAAGCGCACAGCAATTGAAGGTGAATTGTCACGGCTAGATCGGCAGAAAAAAGATGCACATCACGCATTAATGAAAGAACAAGAACGCGCTAAAAAAAGTAATTCGAGAGGTGAAAAATCTATTCGAGAGCGTAAATGGCCAACTATTGTTTCTGATGAAAAAGCCAGGCGAGCTGTTGAGACATCTGGAAAAAAGAAGAAAGCAATTCATAATGAAAAACATGATCTGCTTGAAAAACTATCAACTTTGAGATTGCCCGAAGTCATTACGCCAAAATTTTCCATAAAAGCTGGGGATATAAGTGATCGCGTTTTAGTTTCAATAAGTGATGGATCAGTTGGTTACAAAGATAACGAGACTGTCGTTCAAAATATAAATTTTTCACTGAGTTCTAAAAATAGAATTGCTCTACAGGGCGATAATGGCAGCGGAAAATCAACGTTAATTAAAGGTATTTTGGGTGATCAAAACATAATAAAAACCGGTGATTGGTATGTTCCTAATGATATAGGTTACCTTGATCAGCATTACGCAACGCTTGTTGGTGAAAAATCAGTGCTTGAAACAGTAGATGAATTGGTTCCCGAATGGAATCATGCTGAAGTGCGCCGTTACCTTAATGATTTTTTATTTCGTAAAAATGAAGAAGTTCATGCAAAAATTCATCAGCTCTCAGGGGGAGAAAAAGTAAGACTAAGCCTTGCGCAAATTTCTGCAAAAACTCAAAAGCTTTTGATATTAGATGAAATCACCAACAATGTAGATTTATCAACAAAAGAGCACTTATTAGAATTTCTAAATGCATATCCAGGTAGCTTTATTATTGTGTGCCATGACGAAGGATTTTTAGAAAAATTAAATCTGGATGATAAATACTCAGTGAAAGAGAAATCATTAAAATTACTGTGAGCGTCTTGTTTCAAACCAGCGGGCAATAAGTTTTTCTGCTTGTTCGTTGGCACATCTTATAACTTTACGATCAACAGCTCCATTTTCATTTAAGGAAATTGCCCCTATAAAATTCACACCCTGTGAAAGGACAATACTTTTATTTTGCACAAAGTCCTCGTTCATGAAATTTCTGTAGGCTTGTTTTTCGCTTTCTAGCAAAACAAATACCATTGATAAACCATTGTAATTAGCAAGACGTAAAATTTCTTTAATCAGCCGATCTTTACCCATGGTGTATTGGTCAGGCTCAAACCGATGTTGCGCACCAAGTTTTTGTTTTAAATTTTCATATGCTATGCGCGCAACTGCATTTTGAATTAAGGTGTCGCGGAATAATAAATCTTTTGCAATTTCATCGTGTTCTTTGTCCCATACGTGCAAGTGATGACTGCGTGGGTCACCTTTTGCGAACAAGCGCCTAAGTGGCATGCCGCATTCACCTAATGGGCCATACCCAACTGTGGCTAAGGATTTATTCAATTGACTGACCTTAGAAATATCTTCAACTTCAATGGTAATATCGATGATTGGTTTTGCCATAAGATTAGGCACTGATGTGCTACCTTTGTGGTAAATATTGATGGCTAAATCACCAAAGATTTCTTTTAAAATTTTGGCTTCTTGATCAAACATTTTTGGCCATTCAGGATTATAGGCCACAACTGTGATTTCGCGCATATTGGAAGATTTTTTTAAGTGAGTTAGTTTATAAAACCCTTGTTTGTGCATAAAGTCTAGATTTTAAACCAACCTAACAAAATTGTTCTGTTCGTGATTCGCTGATTGAGACTGTTATTAAGATTTTTAATTATTGGTTTAGTCTTTAAGGAGAAACTTTTTTACCACATCACCCCTAAAATAGATGAATTTGGTATCGGTCCAAAAACTCGACTGTCATCGTGTTTCGCAGAAAGATTATCTGATAACACAAAAACATGATCAGTTGGAATTTTGATCGGTTTGTCTATAGCATGAATGCCATGATTCCAACCAGACCAATTTCTATAAATTCCCATATTATCAAGAGCGGTACCATTAACGACTATATTACCTTCAATGATCTGAATTGTGTGATTCTCCGATGCTACTATCCGAGATATCCATGGCTTTCCCTCATGCGTGAACACGACTATGTCCCCTATTTGGTATTGACGCAGGTGTGGGGTTATTTTATTTAGAAAATATAGATGTCCATCCATAATCGCTGGTTCCATACAATCTCCCGAAATACGATATGGCCTAGCAAACGTCATGACCGCAACTACTAGTGATATAAAGAATAAGATTATAATTTTATTTTTTTTCATAAAGACTTAAACCATCTCTTCTGGTTTTACGTACTTTTCAAATTCTTGGCGACTAAGTAAGCCTAGTTGTTCGGCAGCATCAGCTAAAGTTATATCGTCTTCTAAGGATTTTTTGGCAATTTTAGCAGCGTTATCATAGCCAATAATAGGGTTCAGAGCGGTTACAAGCATTAAGGACTTATCAAGATTATCCTTCAGTTTTTGTGCATTAACAGTGATGCCTTCTAGGCAATTGTGGGAAAAACTATTACAGGCATCAGAAAGTAGACAAATGGATTCAAGCACGTTGTGAATGATAACTGGTTTGAAAACATTCAGCTGAAAATGTCCTTGACTGCCGGCGATGGTAACGGTTGTATGATTGCCCATAACTTGGCAACAGACCATTGTCATAGCTTCAGCTTGAGTGGG
>CAMDPB010000052.1 GCA_945903885.1 Candidatus Finniella inopinata | reverse complement strand
GCTTTATGATACAAATCAATGCACAATTCGACTGGCTCTACCATTAAATGCACATCAAAAGGTAAAGACCATACGGTGCGAAGTTGGCGAATAATATCTGGACCAAACGTCAAGTTGGGGACGAAATGACCATCCATGATGTCCAAGTGAAGCCAGTCTGCACCTGCAGCTTCTATTGCTTGAACTTCATCCCTTAGACATAGCATGTTAGCTGCCATAAGTGATGGCGCAATAAGAACGGGTTTTTTAAAATTTTTCATTAGATACTCAACATGCTGTCTAAGTTGTAAAGACCGGGTGGTTGCTTGAACAACCACTGAGCAGCTTTAATTGCACCATCAGCAAACACATCACGATTCAAACATTCATGACTTAAACGAATAGTTTCATCACCTTGGAAAAAATGCACTGTATGCTCACCAGGGACATTACCACCACGAAGACTGGTAAAATTCAGCATACTCTGTGGATAGCCAATCTGTTCAATCACGTTACCTAATTCTAGAGCTGTTCCTGATGGTGCGTCTTTTTTTAGTCGATGGTGAGTTTCACTAATTGTAATATCAGCATTTTGTCCGAATGCTTTTGCTACTAATGCAACGGCTTTTTTTAAGACAGCAATGCCAAGGCTCGTGTTCGCAGCATACAACACTGGAATAGTAATTCCTGCTGCTTTCAACATATTGGAATGAGATTCCTGAAGACCTGTTGTGCCACACATATAAGGTTTGCTTGCTTTGATGCACGCATCAAGCGCCCACTTAATATTTTCGGCATGACTTATATCAATAACGCCTTCGCATATTTGCAAATCTTGAGCAAACGAATTGATATTGTCGGCATTTAAACGGGGATATTGAAGCGCTTTAATTTCACTAGGTAACAGTGCGCTAATAGCACTACCCATGCGTCCGCTTCCTATAATACAAACGGTTTTCAAGAATCCGCCCCCTGACAATTTTTTTTATGATACGCCATCTTAAATGCTGTGACCAGGTTAGCGCTTTAGCCCAAGCATCCGTTTTCTTTACCAGCCTCTCCAGCCCATGTTGTGCGCCACAAATGAAGAGTTGCTGAATTAATACCAATTCTACTATCAAGTCTTTTTATTTTAAATTCTGGCCTCGCTAAACTTTCTGCTGGGTAAAACATTTCAGGTGGCATTAAAATATCTCTTTTTTGCTCACAACTTGCTGCATTATAAAATGCTGTAGTTAAGACCCCTGGGCCTGTTTGCACAATGGTGTTAAAGCCATCGTCTATTGCTGCAGCACTATAAAAATTTGGGTTAGAGTGTTTGTACTGAAAATTTCTTCTCATTAAACGAATCATTTCATTGGTAATAGGGTGACCTCGACTAGCAGCCATAAATGCATTGCCCACAAATTCTGACATGGGTTCAATACCAAAAAGGGAATCGTACAGATAAAATAAAGGTTTCAATGACTGTAATGTAACTAAATCTATATCTAAGTAGCCCCCTCCTTTCGCTTTTAGCAATTCAACACGTAAAATATCACTAGCCATAGCAAATCGACATTCGGCAACTGATTGATTAAACTCGCTCTCTAATTCTAATGGGCCAATTAAATCTTGATAAGAAATCAAGCGAACATTGGTTGACGCAAGTTTTGCTTTTGTTAATGGAAACAAGTCGGGATCTTGGACTACAAAGTAATGATTCCAACCAGCTGATTGATGGTGAATTTCAGAACTTTTTAAGGCCATGTTAACGTACTGCTCTTTAGGTTCTTGTGGGTTGTTGGCATTAGTAAGCCACACTGAAAAAAGATTTTGTTCAATTCTAGGTGCAGAAGGTAGTGATTCACTAAATAAAGCTTCTAGCTTGTTACGATTGTATAAGCGCTCACGCTGTAGGTATAAATCTATTGGGTCAATTCCTTCTTGGGGACATAGAACACTTTTTAGATAACCAACATGATCAAAATACTGTGCAACTTTAGGACCTTTTTCTAAATCTGAAGCCGCAAGAAGTCTTGGAATAAAATTAAAAGGTTCAAGGGGCCTTGGAAACAATAATTGTGGCTCTTTTTCTAAAGATAATATGATTTTATCATTTTGTGAAAAAATATTCAGAAAAGCACGTGAAGATTCGCCTAACTCAATAGACTCGTAAAGAGATAAATTACAGTTTCTATAGTGGCCCTTGCTTATTATAAGCGTTGTTCTTAAATATTCTTGACGATGATTTCGTCCGCTAACCACCAAGGTTAATAATTCATCAGTTTTGTTAACAAAGGAAATAGTGCCTGTAAGCTTTGATTTTTCAAGTAAGTATTTTAGAGCATTGGTATTATCAAAAATGTCATATTTAGCTCTCCATGCTATTGGCATAATGGAAACTTGAGGTTCAGCTATTTCAATATATTCTTTCTCGGCATCTTCTTCTGCTGGTAAAACAGAGCATAAAAATCCGCAACAAGAACAAACAGTAGAAAGTGCTGTCTTTTGTGCATCAACTTCTTCCATCTCGTATTGTTTTGGAACAGGTGTTGCAGAATTCTCAAGCAATACGTATGCAGGATGGTGAGCAGCAATTAGTTGTTGAATTACAAAAGTGCTTACTAAAAACCATTTTTTGGATAACATCTTTTAATTCTGTAAAAGTACTGCTACAGAAAGAATAAATTGTTAGAGTTAAGATTGAGTTAAGTGAGACAAAAGCCTCTCAGCATACATCTGACTAACTTTATGAGATGTTTGATAAGAAGCTAATGCTAATGTAAACGTGATCCTGAAACTGGTTGTTCATAAATGAACAACCCTAATCGATACGGGCTATTTTCAATTTTTTCCCATATAGTCTGGATATATGCCAAAGTTTTGCGAATGTCTTTGATATTGTACTGTTTTGGATAATCCATTGTGAGCACTAAATTAAAAGCGATGTCTCGCATAGGTGTACCATCGTGATAATTAGGATCTAGAGCTTTCAAGATGTAGCGCCAAATACTTTCTATTTTTGGGCTGCTAAATTGATCATGGGTAATGCCGTGAAACTGATCCCAGCTTTGACTAGCTGTTCGAACGCGATTATGAATGCCAAAGCTTCGCATGGCCAAACCATATAACTTTGCAAAGGCTAATCCCGATTGAAAGTGTGCTTCACTAATGAGTTCATCTATATAAAATTGATGAAGAAGACAGCCCTCATTTGCTGCATTGATAATACTTTGAGCTGAAGTCTGTGTTTCTTGTGTGTGAGAGGTTTTTGTCATAATTATTTTTACCATGATAACCCCTTCACAAAAAATGCTTTCTGATTGTTTTCTGTACGTATTTTGTTAGCTATTACAAGTAATTGCCCCGCATTTAAAACTTGCGTCCCTACTCTAAACTGACGGTAATCCAATTCAATACTAGGAGCAGAAAGCTCATAAAGGCAAATGTTTTGACTACTTAAATATTGGCATAAGTGCCCAAAACTCACCCAGCTTTCAAGCTCTTGTCGCAAAGCTTTACGTTCAAAAGAAGGTGCAACAATGGGTGAAAAAATTCTTTTTTTTGGTTGTTGTAGTTCTGTATAATTTCTTCTTGGCTTTTCAAAACGTATACCAAATCTGCTAAGTGCTTTATTTGTGGCAGTAACTGAACGACCTAATTCTTTTGCAATATCTCTTATTGTTAAACCCTCTAAAAAATAGCTACGTGCATTTTTAATATCTGCGGCTGACCATTCCTGTATGCCCATGCATTCTCCTATGCGAAAAGGTTATTTCTGGTTTGTAATATTCACATAGATAGTGTGATAGAAACTCATGACTTTGGTCAATATATTAAAAATGTCCCAAATAATTTTAGTAAAATTTTACATATTGCAACCTACCGAACTAAACACCTACGAAGTCCGGTTTATTAATTGTTGTAAAGCGTCTCGGGTGTATCTACTGGTGTATCTGTATCTGGCTGTTCTTCTGAATAATCATCAGCAGAATCATTGGCAATGTTATCATCAGCAGAACCAGCAGAATCATTGGCAATGTTATCATCTGACGGTGACTGCTGAGAAATATTTGGAGCAACTGTTGAACCTTTTGATTCCAATTGAGTCGCGACAGCGGCACTAACACCTAAATTAACACCTGCATCAATACCCACTATCACTCCCTTAACATAGGAAGGGGTAATTGGTCCTTTATAATTACCAAGTTTGTCGATTGCCAACCCCAAAACTTTGGCGGCACTATCCGGGTTAATTTCACCCAGCACATTTATTATTGGTTCTTCCATAAACTTTCGAGAACTAGAAGAAAAAGTATCTAGAATAAGTGCCGCAAAAATATTTTTTTCTCGAGCAGTTAATGGTTCTAAACTAAACACTTGAACACTAAATAAAAGCAGTAAAAGTAATATTTTCATATTTAAGGTATCAATATTAGCAATACTACCAAATTAACACTTATTGGGTTAATTTATAGTTAATCTCAGTTGTTAGAGTCGTCTTACTTTTTCTTAAACACAAAAAACGTGTACGAAAGGGTTATTTCGTTCACATTTTTTAAAAGCGGGTCATTAGCAAAAGCAGGGTCTATAAAAAATTGTACCGGCATTTCCATGGTTTCACCCGGATCAAGTTTTTGCTGTTCAAAACAAAAGCAAAAAACTTTGTTAAAGTATTGTCCAGCAGCATCAGGAGAAACATTATAAGTAGCCATACCTATAATGGGTTTGTTAGACCGATTTTTTGCTTTGTAAAAAGCCAATCCGTTTTCCCCAATTTTCAAACTGATAGTATGTTGTAGCGGCGAAAATTCCCAAGGCAGGTCACGATGAGTATTTGCCACAAACCGCACAGTAATCTCTCGATTAATCACTTGGGTAGAACCGTCACGACTAACCTTGGGTGTGCCACCAAATCCGGTTTTTTGACAAAAAACTCTGTATAAAGGAACTGAAGCAAATGCTAGTGCCAACATAGCAAAGAAACCTACCGTTAATAAAATAGCTACGGTTCGGTCATTTTTTTGCACTAAGAACCTCGATAATATGCTCAACAACACTGGGGTCTGCCAGCGTACTAACATCGCCAATTTTTTCAAATTCTGATTTAGCGATACAACGCAAAATTCTTCTCATGATTTTACCTGAACGTGTTTTAGGTAATCCTTTTACAATATGAATAGCATCAGGGCTTGCGATAGGGCCAATTTGAGTCCGGATTGTTTTTTTGATAATTGCTTTTAATTCATCATCACTATGGGTTACATGGGCACATGGAATAGCAAAAATCATAATGCCCTCCCCTTTAATGGCATGAGGAAAACCGACCACTGCTGTTTCAATAATTGAATGATCCATCGTTGCTGC
Organism: Candidatus Finniella inopinata; assembly: GCA_945903885.1. Classification (GTDB taxonomy): domain Bacteria; phylum Pseudomonadota; class Alphaproteobacteria; order Paracaedibacterales; family CAITNM01; genus CAITNM01. Next base: position 1,830 of record CAMDPB010000052.1, on the reverse strand, counting down.
AGTTTCAATTTCTGCAGTTCCTAGACGGTGACCAGATACGTTTAATACATCATCAACTCGACCAGTAATCCAATAGTCTCCATCAGCGTCACGACGTGCACCATCACCACTAAAATAATATCCAGAAAATTGGCTAAAATATGTATCTTCAAAACGAGTATGATCACCGTACACCGTACGCATTTGTCCTGGCCATGAAGATTTAACGCTCAAATTTCCCTCAGCAGGATTACTATCAATTTGGTTACCAAGATCATCTAACAAAACAGGCTGAATTCCAAAAAAAGGTTGAGTTGCGGACCCTGGTTTTAAATTGTGGACACCAGCTAACGGAGTCATCATAATTCCGCCAGTTTCTGTTTGCCACCAAGTATCAACAATTCTACAATTTTCATTGCCAACCTTATGAAAATACCATTCCCAGGCTTCTTGGTTAATGGGTTCTCCAACAGACCCTAATAACCTTAAAGATTTACGAGACGTTGATTGTAACCATTCATCACCCGCTTGCATAAGACTACGTATTGCCGTGGGTGCTGTGTAGAAAATGCTAACTTTTAAGTCATCAATTATTTGCCATAAGCGATCAGGGTTGGGGTAATTAGGAATACCTTCAAACATAACTGTAGTAGCGCCATTAGCAAGCGGGCCATAAACAACATATGAGTGGCCAGTGATCCAGCCAGCATCTGCTGTACACCAATAAATGTCATTCTTATGTACGTCAAATATCCATTGATGAGTCAGGCTGGCGTAAGTTAAATAGCCACCGCTTGTGTGCAGCACACCCTTAGGCTTTCCAGTGGAACCTGAGGTATAAAGAATAAACAAGGGATCCTCAGCATTCATGGGCTCTGGTGTAACGTCTTGGGCATAATTCGGAACATAGACAATGTCACGACCCTTCACCATTAGCACATGTGTGCTTGTACGATTTATAACCAAAACTTTTTCAACTTGTGGCGCTTGCAGAAGAGCTGTATCAACGTTTGCTTTTAGTGGAACAGGCTTACCACCACGCAATCCTTCATTAGCTGTGATGATAACTTTTGCCTTACAATCTTGAATGCGACCACTCAAGCTTTCTGAGGAAAACCCACCAAAAACAACAGAATGAATTGCACCAATTCTGGCACATGCCAGCATTGCATAGGCAATTTCAGGGATCATGGGCATGTAAATAATGACCCGATCGCCCTTTTTGACTCCAAGTTCTCTTAATGAAAATGCCATAGCATTCACTTCTTTAAACAACTGTGCATAAGAAATATGCGTAGGAGTTTTGCCTTGATCATCTACCCAAATAATTGCAGTTTTATCTGGCGTTACATTAGCGTGACGATCAACACAATTTGCGCACACATTCAAAAGCCCATCCTCAAACCACTTAATAGATACTGGTTTTTGAAATTGCCAGTTTCCCGCAATAGTTGGAAAATTCATCCACTCTAAGCGTTTAGCAATATCCAACCAAAAATTATTAGGATCTGTCTTTGCTGATTGCTGAAGTAATTCGTGGTTACTTGAATTAATTAAATAGGATTGATCGTCAATAGGTTTTGGGTAGGTCATCATCATTTTATAGTTATTTTGATTTTATAAATCCTACCCTGTATGAGAGATTTGAACAAATTTAAGAATCTCAGATCTTGCGCTAGTTTTTTGTGGCTTTTGGCCATAACTTCCTTTCGTAATTTTTTTAAGTCTCTTCTTTTTTAAAACGCTCATTAAAGTTTGAGAATTTGTGGCGTCACTTGCTTCAGCCTCATCTGCATCCTCGTCTTCCTCTTCTACTATTTCTAAGTCACTCTCGCTGTCGCTAGCTTTATC
>CAMDPB010000051.1 GCA_945903885.1 Candidatus Finniella inopinata | reverse complement strand
TGGGTTTGGACACAATTTGCTCCCCAAAAAATTATTTTCTACACCGTCAGCAGAGAGCGTGGAGACATTGTTTCATCAATTGGATTACGCATTGGCGCCTCAGTTAACGTCAACTTGGTGCATGGTGTTGTTGCACCTCCCCCAGCGCTTAACATTAATAAACCCTCAACAGAAAAATCAATATTTCCAAAGAAACTTAAAAAAGATAAAGCTCCATCTAGCCCAGCAAAATCACTCCGGGAGATTCTACAAAAAGCTACAATCCCTCCTAGAGAAACGACACCCCCAGAAAAAAACTTCCCAACAATTACAATTGATAAGTCAAAATTAAAATACATATAATTTAATCATCTCTAATGTTTGCCATCTAAAACAAATTACGGCATTATCGATTCAATAAAATTGTAGGGAATGACATGGTGAATTTTAAGAACCTTGCCAATACACTAACCCTTGCACGCATCGGTTTGATTCCATTTATACTAATAACTTTTTTTATTAATTATCCAACTCCGCGCCTTATAGCCGCTTGTCTTTTTGTGCTCGCCTGCATTACTGATTATCTCGATGGATTAATCGCACGGACATTTAATCAAGAAACACGGTTTGGAGAAATACTTGACCCTATTGCCGATAAGCTTTTAATATCGTCAACTCTGCTAATGCTTGTGGGCTTTGATCGTATTTCAAAATTCAGCATTTTAGCAGCTGTAGTTATTCTTTGCCGTGAAATTCTTGTGTCTGGTCTTCGAGAATATTTAGCTGAAGTTAAAGTTTTGCTATCGGTCAATTTACTTGCAAAAGTTAAAACAACTATTCAGATGCTTGCTCTTGCCGTATTACTATACATAGACCCACAGCATAGCCCTGTAGCTCTTCAAGTAATGGGCGAGCTGTTGTTATGGATTGCAGCCGGCATAACTCTCTATTCTGGCTGGATTTATGTTCAAATTAGCCTAAATGTAGCTTCCGACAATTCGACCGGCTAGTATGCTTTTTTTTTTCAAAGTCACCTTCTCAAGCTTGGCTTTATGGTGGGGATTGCACCAAGTAAATTTTGATCAGCTGCACATAGTTTTCAAAGAACTTCCAATTACCACCTATGGCTACACATTATTAGTTATGTGTTTGTGCGTGAGCCTTAATGGACTTCGACTGTATTATATTTCAGAAATAATAGGGCTTAAAATTTCCATTAAGTCCTTACACCAATTAACATGGGCAGGAACATTCTTCAACCAGCTCTTGCCAAGTGGCATAGGTGGAGATGCATATCGGATTTATGCGCTTTCAAAGAAAAATAGCACCCTGCTAAGCACTGCTGCAATTATATGGGATCGCATTCTTGGAATCTCCTTCATGAGCTTAATTTGTCTGCCTATGTTATTTTTTATAAACATGCCTATGCCTTTGAAAACAATCACACTAACAGTTTATAGCTTTTTAATGAGCGGCATTATTATATTGTTTCTGTTTATTAAATTTCCCATTTTTCAAAATTATGCATTTATCAAAAATTTCTGGAACACTCTAGCCTTTGGAAAAAAGTTTTTCCCTAAGCTTTTTAGCACTTTAAGCATCACGTGCATTGGCTCAGCTTTAATGAACTTCTTTGCATTCTATTTATTGATTGTTGCTTTAAAAATCCCCTTAGATTTTTGGGAAAGCTCTGTTTTATATACAATTTCATTGCTTGTAACCCTTATCCCACTTTCAATATCAGGGTGGGGATTACGTGAAAGCTTTTTAACAGCTTATCTTTTGGCGTGCGGGTTGCCACCAGAAAAAGGCTTTACTCTAGGGGTTTTGCAAGGGATTTTGATGATGATTACAGGAATCATCGGTGCTATTTTTTACTTATTTTCTAAAAACAGGAAAAATTCTCTTGGCACTAGCCCGTAAAATAGATAGTATGTAATCACATAAGCGGGCGTAGCTCAGGGGTAGAGCACAACCTTGCCAAGGTTGGGGTCGAGGGTTCGAATCCCTTCGCCCGCTCCAAGTAAAGTTTTTAGAAGCCTTTATTCGTCATCATCATCTTTCTTTTTTGGCTGAAGAAGCTGTATTACCTGTGCATTTTTTTCAGCGACTTTCAATTGAGTTTCAATATTTTTGTTATTTTCCTGAATCGATTCCTCTAGCTTTTTGGAAATAATTCCAATAGCTTCTGCAAACTTTTTAGATGCGTCATGTAGTGTATGACGGTCATTATTTACTACCAGGTTTGTTTCAGCCGATTTAATATTTGCTTCGATTTCCGTGGTATCTTGTTTCGCGTCTTCCTGTTTTTTCTTTTCTGCTTTCAGCCTCACAATTAATTCTTCAGTTTCCTTTTTAAGAGCTTGACCGCTCAGAGATGATCCAGGAGGAGCTTCAGCAGACGCATCAGCTGATCCATATATAGATACAAAAAAGCCTAAATAAATCGCTGCTGTTAGAAAAAGTAATGGTAATTTATTCATTCTTCAGCCCAGGTATATTTTGTCAATTTATTTAATGTTATATTAAAAATGTTAACAAAGTATTATCAGCGCCAATAATTCTGCATAAAAGATGATATTGAAAGATATTCAACTCAAAAGATATGGTGCCTACTACCAGACTCGAACTGGTACGCCTTTTGGGCGGCAGATTTTAAGTCTGCTGTGTCTACCGATTCCACCAAGCAGGCCCCAGACTTATTTCTAGCAAATAATGGACCATTACGCAAAGCTAAAAGCACAACTTCTTAAAAATTATCACTAGGTGAAGTTGATAAAACATATCGACCGGGCGCCGACTCGATGTTTTCCGTGCTTTCCCACATAGTAGTTTTTACTTTTTTCCCAGCATATTGCTTTATCCAACTATACCATTCGGGCCACCAGGAACCAGGCACTTCTTTTGCATTTTCTAACCAAGCAGTTGAATCTGGGGCTATTTCATCTAATTTCCAGTAACAATATTTTTTGCGATGTTCCGGATTAACGATACCTGCAACATGCCCAGCTGCGCCTAAAACAAATGTTGTATTGTTCGGACACATTTCTTTTATTGCATAAGCTGATTGCCAGGGCACAATATGATCCGACCGCGTTGCAAAAGCAAAGATAGGCGTTGTAATTGCTTTTAAATCCACTCCAACTCCATTAATGCAAAAATTGTTAGGATGCATAAGCGCATTTTCAAAAAAGATATTGCGTAGATATTCCATGTGGAGCGTGGCTGGAATATGAGTTGTGTCACAATTCCAATAAAGAAAATCTAGTGGGAACGTTTCTTTATTAAGAAGGTACGTATTAATATAATTTGACCAGATCAAATCATTTGCGCGCAAAAAACTAAACACCCTAACCATTTCATCACCAGGGAAATAGCCAATTTTCTTCACACGCTTTTCCAAGTGTTCCAGCTGATCCTCACATATAAAGACTTTCAAATCCCCCATTTTATCAAAGTCAATTGGTGCCGCTAAAAGACTAAGACTTTCTATAGGGTTTTTTTCAATACGCTTTGCCAGGTATCCAGCTAAAAGAGATGCCGCCACACCCCCGGTACAATACGCCAAAAGATTCAGTTTATCTTGCTTTGAAATCAATAAAACTTTTTGCACCGCATCAAGCACACCATCAATAACGTAATCGCTAAGACCATGATCGGCATAGGTCTCATCTGGATTTATCCACGAGAGAACAAACACGCTAAACCCTTTTTCAAGCGCCCAACCTACAAATGAGTTTTCTTCTTGCAAGTCAAAAATGTAATACTTATTAATCCATGGAGGGATCATCAACAAAGGGCGCTCATGAACAAGCTCAGTCGTTGGCTTGTAATACAACAACTGAAATAAAGGCGTCTCGTAGACAACCTTTCCCTCAGTAATTCCTAAATTTTCACCGACTTTAAATTCTGTAAGATTGGTAAACATGGGTAAGCTTAAAAAGTTTGAATTTGAATTGTCGTCTAAAAATTTTTGGTATCCATGCACCAAGTTTTGTCCTTGAGTACGTATAGTTTCCTTCAAGACCTCTGGATTAGTAAATGGAGAATTCGTCGGTGAAGCAGCATCCATCACACTGCGCATATAAAATTGCGCTTTCTCTTTTGTTTTTGGATTCATTCCTTCTAAAGAATCGACCAGCTCGCTCATGTATTTGCAATGCAGTAAGTACGACTGCTTAAGATAATCAAATACAGGAAAATCATTCCATTCAGCAGCCTTAAAGCGCTTATCATTTCCTTGAGGCACAATGATCGGTGTGACTTCCTCTCCCTGCAAACGACTCATCGTTCCTTGATATAATTCTTCCAAATCATTCAAATAGTTTTTTTGTTTTGAGTCCCATCCATCAGGGTTAATAACAAAAGTATTCACCATAACTTTATGAGTTTCTGCAAACGTTTTCGCCATAACGTCAGCACTGAAAATATTTAGAGGATTGGGCTTCTCTGGCGCAAAATTTGATATAAAACTTGAATACAAATCATTTAGATTTTCCATGCTTTCTTTAATGTCAGGATGTAAACCCTCGAAAAATGCTTGAGTGTGTTCTCTCGATTTTTCTTGTTTAAACCTAGACCTTGAATTGGTTTTGGTTTTTTTTTTAACCTCATCTTCGCCTTGCAGGTCCCTGTGAAGCATAACACCACCCCCTAAGAATATGTATAAAGCTTGACAATTCAAGAGCTATATACGCGCGTTAAATTTCATTCTAAAGAGTCATATATGAATAAAATGTTAATTCTTCAGCTGCAATGATCCAAGAAAATTGAGACATTGCTGATTTTCCACACTCGTCGCAATCAATTTGCTATTAAGCTCTTTAAAGTTTTCTTGATTTATTCCCAAAAACCATCTATACAAATTATAGCAGCGTGGCTGGGGCAAAGTGCCCGGGCATGCCTTAGCTGCGGTACAATTGATATTTAAATTATTAAAGAGAGATAAAATGCCCAAGTTAAAAACAAAAAGTAGCGTAAAAAAGCGCTTTCGCCTTACCGGCACTGGTAAAGTGAAGATGACTCCTGCGGGGAAACGCCATGGTATGCGCAAACGTTCGAATAAATTCTTACGGAACGCACGTGGCATGAAAATATGCGCAACACCTGAAATAAAGCGCATTCGTACTTACTATTTTCACGTATAAGGAGTCACCATGGCACGAGTAAAAAGGGGCGTCACTACACACGCACGTCATAAAAAAATTATAAAGATGGCCAAAGGCTATCGCGGTCGCTCAAGCACTTGTTTTCGCTCAGCAATACAGCGCGTTGAGAAGGCGTTACTATATGCTTACCGTGACCGTCGCGTTAAGAAACGTAATTTCAGAGCACTTTGGATTCAACGTATTAATGCAGCAGTTCGTGAATTAGGTCTAACCTATTCAGTATTTATGAACGCATTGCATAAAAGCAATATTGAAATTGACAGAAAAGTTCTTGCTGATTTGGCAATGAATCAACCTGAAAGCTTCAAGGCATTGGTTGATCAAGTAAAAAAAGCTGCTTAGCACTTTTATTATACCAATACTTAAGGGGTCTACTATATATTAGTAGGCCCTTTAATATTTTATTAATTTCTTTTTGGTTTAATAGACTCAGGTTAGAAATTCTGAACTTTGGGTTGGATTTATGAAAAAGAAATTATTATTTTCCTTGTTATTAGGATCTGCGTTTGCTTGGATGAACGAAGTGTATGCAGCAGATACTGCTGCAGCTGCAGCCCCAGCTGCTGAAGAAGCAAAGTCAGCAGGTGACAAAGCTGGTGCACCAAAGGTGGAAAAAAAAGAATACAAACTAAAAACCTATTCAGGTAGCGCACTTGGTGAAGAAATGACATTTTTTACTCAAGGTGAAAGCCCAGAAACTATTTATAAGGAATACTCTCTTCTTGATGGTGGTATTTGGTTGATTGATACCGACATGCGATACGGTCAAATGAAACCTGACGGACAGGATTCCAAAAATAACGTACCATTTATTGTTGGTGTTAAAGGCGCTCCAAAAGGCTACAAAGTAGTAACCTTTTGGTTTCCCATAGATGCAAGTGGAGACAAAGAAGGCTGGAGTGGAAAATATAAAGAAGATTTATCTAAAGCAATTATTGCTCTGGATAACAACATAAGCACACCACCTAAAGAAGGATATACAACAGGAGATTATGCGTGTTGGAAATTGCTCTCAGATAACGATGAAATTATTTTTGGAGAAACGGTACAAGACCCTAATGCTCAGGATTTTTTTGGAACAGGCAATCAAAAAACAGGATTTGGTGCAGACAAAGTACAAAGTGCCGTAATTCGTAAATTTAGAGTGCCCGATGAAGAGGGAACAGCAAAATTACAAGAAGCTCTGAAAAAATCATCGGATTTAGAAGAAAAACTAAAATCTGCCGGTACTGGCGCTGGTTCACCTGAAGATGCAGCAAGAGTAAAAGAGTTAGAAACACAAATAGAAGAATTAAAGAAAAACGCTGGCAATGGTGCTGCCCCCGCTGTTGATCCAAGCGCACCACTCACAAAAACATTTCAGTTTGAAGGGATGAATTTTGTGATTATAACTTCTGATCCTGCAGCTAAAAGCCACCCTGAGCTATTTGAAGAATTAAAAAGTAACCTTTACAAATTATTTAGCATACAGCCAAAAGTAGGTACTGCTATAGCTGCTATGATGCTAAAGAGCCATGAATCATTAGACGGATCACAAGGAGAATTTGTAAAAATTCTTGTAGCTGACGCTTATAAATTAATGGGAAGTGATAAAACAATAAATTTAGTAGCTGAACTGCAGTTTCCCACGGAAGTAGCTTATCAAGACGCATACGCATACGTTGAAGGCTTAAAAAATAAATACAACAGAGACGATGCAATTCGTGAGGCAACTCAACCAGTGTCCGCAGAAGAAGCAGCAAGAAGACAAGCTGAACATGAAAATGAGCTAGCTGCAGAAAGAGCTAAAGCAGAAAGCGAACTAGCTGCAGAAAGAGCTAAGGGAGAAGAAATTCTTGAGCAGCTTGAGCAGATTACTAAAGAGAAAGCTGCTGCGGAAGCAGAAATGAAACTTGCAGCAGAAGAAAAAGAGAAGGCAATACAACAAAGAAATGTTGCGATAGATGTCGGAATAGAGATAGCCTCTAGTGCCATAGATCAAGCAGATCAAAAAGCTCAAATGGCGGCGCAAAATGCTCAAATAGCAACACATAATGCTCAAATA
>CAMDPB010000050.1 GCA_945903885.1 Candidatus Finniella inopinata | reverse complement strand
CAAACGCCTATAGAGCATTCCGCGCCCAAGAATTTCAGCTTCGCAACCAATTTTCTTCATCAATCGTGAGAGATGGGTCTTTCAACGTTATAAAAAGCTTAACAATTTTTGTAGAAAAACGCAGATCAGCAAAAGAGTTTGAGGGAGTTTTTATCCATGATACAGGTGAGCATGCAGATGGGAAATCAAAAAAACCGTACACCATATTTGCTAAAGAAGGGATATTGAAGAAGATAAACGATCAATATGTTTTAATTCTGCATAATGGAACTAGGCAAGAAAAAGACAGCAAAAAAACAGTTCAATCATTTGAATTTGATGAGCTTATCTACAATTTTGATGCGTTCACAACGATTGTGAATACACGAAACTTAAAACCTTATGAAAAAGATATACGAGAACTTTTTCAGGTAACTGGTGAAAATTCAGAAAATTTAAAATTACAAAAACGCATGGCTGCAGAAGGACATCAGAGAATTCTATTACCTTTTTTATGTTTAATAAATATGCTGATGGTGGCATTAGCAATGGTGGTTAATCGTCCTTCAAGGCGATTACGTCGCAAACGCATTTTTTACCTTATTTTGGCTGGTGTACTTTTCCAGTGGCTAATATTAAACTTGTTGCAATTGCAGCTTCGTTTCCAATTTTCAGCAATGCTTGCATATGGTCTAGTTATAACATCTCTAGTGCTAGCGTTCATTGCTTTAAGATATGAAAAATTTCATCACACCATACAGAGGCTGCTTGAACGATGTGGTATTTAATCTCAACCATCAATGGGTATATCAGTCGAAATTTTTTATTTTGGTTTGGGCTTATTTTTTTAACTGTAGCTTTAGTTATTAGCCTTTTTGAAATGATCGACCTTACAAAACGCACCATGCAACATGACGTGCCATTTTCAATTCTTTTTCAAATAGCATTTTTAAAATTGCCAAAAATTCTGGATCAACTGTTGCCATCGATTACTTTTTTTGCTGCTCTTGCATGCTTTTTACGACTAGCTCAATCACAAAATTTTGTTGTGATGTTTAGCTTTGGAGTATCTCGATTACAGTTTTTAAGCGGCATATCGATTGTGGTTGTTTTTTTAGGATTGTTAAATATTGTCGTACTTGACCCTGTTCGATCAGCACTTTTTGGAAGAATGGTTATTTTAGAAGAAAAAATTTTCCAAAAAAAACCATATAGCGTTTCATTTACTAATACCGGTCTATGGCTTAGAGAAAATTTTTCTGATTCTCAAAATATTATTCACGCAAAAAACTTCAACGTTATGCAAAAACAATTTAAACATTTAATGATTTTCCAGTTTAGTAAAAATGGAGATTTTTTAAGGCGAGTTGATGCTGAAGTTGCCGAACTAGAAAATCAAAAATGGCATATGCATAACGTCAATATTATTTCTGATCATCGCCAAGAAAACCTTGAGGACCATGTTGAGTCAACAACTATCACCATGGAACAAATTCAACAATCAACCGCTCCACCTGAAACAATTTCTTTTTTTCAAACACCTGCGTTTATTAAAATGTTAGAAACCGCAGGGCTAAACGCTAGTTCATATGCTATGCTATGGCATCAACAGATTGCAAAAATTGGCATGATGATTGGTTTTATATTTCTAGCTGCTAGTTTTTGTTTGGTTCCAACAAGAAATAAATCGTTCAGTATGATTATTGGAGCTAGCATTATATTTTCTTTTTTGATGCATTTTTTTGAACATATCATCCACGCCTATGGAATAGCTCATAAAATTCCGATTATAGCAGCAGCATGGATCCCACCAATTGTAACTTTTGTAAGCGCATATTGGCTAACCACTCTGCTAGATGATCGCTAGCATCATGCTTTCTTAAGACCTAAAGTGTAGTAATTACGCCTTTCTTGAGATGATGGAATTTTCAAGATTTTGCGATACTTAGATACAGTTCTTCTAGCTACAAGCATTCCTTTTTCGCCCAATTTTCCAACCAGTTGTTCATCAGATAGCGGAGATGTTTGCGACTCATTGTTAACAAAATCAGCAATCGCATTTTGAACGGACTTTGCTGAAACGTCTTCCTGTCCTTCGGAAATTGAAGTTATGGACTGACTGAAGAAAAACTTTAATTCAAAAGTTCCTCGTGGAGTACTAACGTACTTTGCCGTTGTTATACGACTTACTGTGCTTTCATGCATATCAAGTTGATCAGCAATTGTTTTTAAGGTCAAAGATTTCAACCCATGCATACCCTTTGAAAAAAATTCTTGTTGATGTTGGGTAATAGCACTAGCCACTCGTTTCAAAGTAACCAACCGCTGATTGAGAGCCTGCATCAACCAGTTTGCATGAGCAAATTTCGCTTGCAAGAACTGCTTTTCATCAGGTTTTGTCAGCTTACCACGCAACTCGTGGTAGTATGGACTGTTCAAAAGCACCTGAGGAAGAGTGTGAATATTTAGCTCAAAAACAAAAGTATTATCAGCCTTTTTGTGAATAAATCCGTCAGGAATAACGTTGTCATCGTATGTATTTGTTAAAAATCCTGAAGCAGGACGTGGATTTAATTCTCGCAACTCAGATAAACACTTTTGCAAATTCTCAATGCTTAACTTACACTTTCGAGCCAACACACTAGGACTACCTTGAAGTAATCCTGCTAGATTTTGAAGAACAAGATCCATTTCTGGAGTTAAAGCTTTTTTTTCCTGAAGCTGTACTCTTAAACACTCCTCAACATTTCTTGAAAAAATTCCTATAGGGTCAAATTTTTGCATAGTAGCGATCATTTTTTCAACAATCTCGAGCTCTGCTCCAAATTGACTTGCAATTTCTTGTGCACCAACTTCAAGATAGCCATAAGCATTCAAGCAATTAATTAGAACTAACCCCGTTAAATATTCATCGTTATTAGTTGCCACTAATGATAATTGTAACTGTAAATACTCTTGAAGGGTTTGCTCGCAACGAAGACGAGGATTTTGGGCATTACCCTCTTGCATTGGATCACGCTCTTCGAACTGCAAACTATCATTTGGGGTTTCATCATCGCAATCTAAAGAAAATTCCTGTGGATCTTCTTGAAGAGTAGGCAATGACTCGTCACCTGTTTCAATGGTTAATAGAGGATTTTCCGATACCTGTTCATTTACATAAACACTAAGTTCGGTAACCGACAGTTGCAACAAACGAATAGCTTGCTGCAGCCTGGGAGTCATGGCTAGGGTAGTTGATACCCTTGCTTCTATGTTTGGTCCTATTTTCATAATTCTTATAGTACATAGAAAAGCTTACCAATAAGTAAACGCTGGATGGAAAAATGGCCGGAATATCATAGGCGGCCGCAAAGTAGTTGATTCAATCAATAATATCACTATCTTACGCAAAAACCTGAATGCGCTTTTCACGCATTGTATGACCACTAATAATTTGAATTTTTGACTTCGACTTATGCAAATAATTAGACAACACTTCAACAACTGCAATATTAGCCAGATTATCTGCAGGCACAGATGTTACATACACCTTAAGCATTTTTCGCCCCATGGTTGCTTCCATCAAATCTCCAATACGATTCTTAGAAGCCTTGGGAGTAACCCTTACCCAAAATGAAAACCCTGTCTCATTTTTTTGTGCAAATGGCGGCATGTCATCAAATAATAACACCTAACTGCCCGTTTGTTCGTGTAGCCAATGCACAAATGGCAGGTGCGCCTGGTCAATCTTCATGGTTATAATTGCCGGGCACTCATAAGGGTGAAGCTCAACCAATCGGTTATAGACAGCGTCTTCACGAGCAGCACTTGTTTTTAAATACACGCCAATCTCTGTAGACTTCACCAATTTTCCATTGAACGTATACATTGAATGAATCGGCCACATATTTGCACACGCAACCAAGCGTTCAGTCAACAGAATTTGTGCAATATTCTCAGCTTGCTCAGGCTTTTCAACTGTTGTGTAGACGATAATCACATTACATCCATAAAGCTGTAACAGATTGTAATTCATCCTTATTGCCGAAATTATAAACATTAGCTTCTGGCGCAATGCGTTTAATTAAACCAGAAAGCACTTTGCCCGTACCTATTTCAACGAAAGTATTAATTCCATGCTTATGCATGTTAGCAATCGATTCTGTCCAACGTACTCTGCCTGTAATCTGTGCCACCAAAAGCGGCGCAATTTCTGCAGGGTGATCTACAGTCATAGCTGTGACGTTTGCATATACGTTAACCTTCGGTTGATTTGTATTCACTGTACTTAAAGCTTTTTCCATTACAAGCGCTGCTGGTTCCATAAGTGAGCTGTGAAATGGGGCACTTACAGGCAATGGAAGCGCTCGTTTTGCTCCTTTTTCTTTTGCTTGCTCAATAACCCATGCAATGGCGTCTGCATGGCCGCTCACCACTATTTGCCCTGGGGAATTATCATTAGCAATTTGTGCAACCCAATTTTTATTTGGCACGTTACGCAATAGCTCTTCTACCTGAGCCATTTCAAGTCCAAGAATTGCCGCCATGGCCCCTTGCCCAACAGGCACAGCTTTTTGCATTGCACTTCCGCGTAACCTTACAAGAACTGCTGCATTTTCTAATGAAAAACAACCCGCTGCCGTTAATGCTGAATACTCACCTAAAGAATGGCCAGCCACAGCACTTGCAAGCTTCTGTATAGGTTTTCCAAGTTCAGCTTCCAACACCTTTTGCGCCATCATGCTTGCTGCAAGTAACACCGGCTGTGTGTTTTCTGTTAATGTTAACTCATCTACCGGTCCTTCAAACATTATTGTTTTCAGGTCTTGCTTTAGAACTTCACAAACTGTATCAAGCACATTTTTAGCAACGGCAAAATTATCATATAAATCTTTCGCCATTCCAATAACTTGGGAACCTTGCCCCGGATACACAAATGCAATAGTCATAATTATTTCTGTTGGTAATACCTAAGATGAAGCCTAGCATAAACTTTTTTTGATTTTAAGCTTCGCAAAAAAATAAGATGCACTATATTCTTGTGAATTTCACACCCCTAAAGCTATATTAGCTGAAGATGTCATTGATAGTTGCTCTATGAGTTATAATATTACGAATAAATTCTTTGTACGCTTTATTTCTTTCTCTCTGCTTTTAGCGTATTTCACTATCTTGTACGCGAATGACACCAAAGTTACAGTTGCTTCGGGCGGCATTGTAATTGAAAATCAAGAGCCAGATATTGAGATGGCTTCAGAAAATCTTGAAATTTCCATTAAGAAAATTAAAGTTACCTATGATTTTTTTAATCACGGAGCAGATAAGAAAATTTCTGTCGGGTTTCCATTACCTCGCTCACCTTATGATATGGATGATATGTACCCATATGCTAATTGGGATGAAGCACAAATTGCTTTAAGAACTCTGTATGGCGATGATAATAAAGCTTCCGTAAGTTTGGCAGAACAGATGAAGCATGCTGAAATCATTGATTTTACAGTTTTTATTAATGATAAAACGGTTGAATTCGAGCGTCATCTTCGCGCTTACAATCCAAACGGAAAAGACATAACTGATATTTTAAGAAAACATCGCATCCCCATTTCTTCAGCATACTTAAGGGGGTTTGTTGAACCTGCTCCAATGGATTTGCTTCCTGGGCTTAAGGAAACACTCAAAGAGTTGGGCTTATTGGATGCAAGAGAGCGTCCTAACTGGTACCTACAAACAACCTATACGTGGGCACAGGAATTTTTAGCTAATAAAATCACACATGTAGAACATTCATACACCCCCTCGTATGGTATGTATTGGATCGAAATTGAAGCATTTAATGATCGGAAAAATGTAAGAAATCATCGAAACAACTCAATCAACTTAGATGAATGTACGTTTGATTCTCAGTATCTTGAGGAATTTATAGAACAATGGCGACACGATTCAAAAAAGAAAAAATCTAAGTCTAAGCAGCTCTATGAGGTGCGGTATGTTTTAAAAACAGGCGCTAATTGGCGCGGTCCAATTGGGAAATTTCATTTGGAAATTCATCCTACTCACTCAAATGATTTAATAATTTTGGATGGTAAATACCCTATGAAACGTCAAAGAAATGGCGTTTACGTGATTAATCTTGAGAATTTTAAGCCAACAGAAGACTTACGAATATGGATTCTTCCGTTTAATGATTTGGAAAATTCAGAACAGCCTACTTTTTCTATACAGAATGTATGGAAAAAGATAAAAAACTTATGGAAATAATAATTCCAAAAGCTAATTTTCGCTTAAACAGAATAATCTTGGCGCAAGCAAGGAATTACTTAGCAGAAGCTGAGTAAATCTTGGTGATAGTTGCCATATCCAAACTAGCGCCACCAACCAAAGCACCGTCAACGTTTGGCATAGAAAAGATCGTCGCTGCATTATCACCATTAACCGAGCCCCCATACAATAATGTGGTATTTGGTAATTTTTCTCTTAACATCGAATGAACCTCTGAAATTTCATCAGTTGTTGGAGTTATTCCTGTGCCAATTGCCCATACAGGCTCATAGGCTATCCAAAAGCCTTGCCCTCTTGGTAAACACTCAGCTAACTGCCGTTCAAGCACTTCATGGGTTTGATTCGCCTCATATTGTTCCAACGTTTCACCTATGCAAATAATCGGCATAATGTCTGCCCCCAAACATGTTTCTGCTTTTGCTCGCACATCAGTATTTGTTTCATGAAAGTGCTGGCGTCTTTCAGAATGCCCCACTAAACAATACTTCACGCCAAATTCAACAAGCATTGACGCACTAACTTCGCCTGTATAAGCACCTTTGGGTTGCCAATGAATATTTTGCGCACCTAGATTTATCTCCGCAGACTCTCCTAAGTAAATAAAAGGCGTGCAAACAATAAGTTTTTCATGTTTTTGAAAGATTTTTTTATATTCATTCAGAAGATTTTTTGAACCATTCATCTTCCAATTTGCCACAACCCATTTTTGCATCACATTCTCCTTAATGCTTAATCTTGCCGAACTCGCTGTTTTTCAGTAGTGTTAGTAAGTTGAAATCTATAAATGTTATGTGTATATGCTACAAGTATTTCGGGATCATGCCCACAAGTGGTTTGTTAAAATATTGCTTTGGCTTATTGTTTTAAGCTTTGGACTGTGGGGCATTGGCGATGTTGTCTATAAATTTTTTGCTCACCGACCTGTTGTAAAAGTTGGTAAGCATGACATTAGTCAAGAGGAACT
>CAMDPB010000049.1 GCA_945903885.1 Candidatus Finniella inopinata | reverse complement strand
AGTATATGCCCATGAAGCAGCCCTTCTTTTGCATACAACAGCAAATCTGCCATAGCCTCAAATGTTTGTGGCATTGACGCACGGCTAACACTGCTTGTAACCGACGATGACTGAACATTATGTCCGCCTGAAGTGGCAGAGGGATTTGCCAAAACATCCTTCACAAATGCCAAGCGCATTAAAGCAACGTCTAAGGCTTGGGAAGGTTGATAGCTGCTTCGAACATCATCGTAAGATTTTTGCATAAGATCCCAGCTTTGTAATAACACACTTGTGGGTAACAAAGTCGCCAACTGCTGGCCTTTTTGACGATCAGCTTCTGGCCAAGCCATATCCTTGGAAAGAGATGGTGCATTTTTCAAACAAATTACCCAGTACAAAATGTGTATAAGATCTTGGGCTATCAGCAATGGATCTCCGCCATTTTCATAAATTGTGTGAAGGGTCTTTATTGCTTGGTCAACTTTTCCTTGAAAAATGGATTCAAAAACTTCAAATAACGCGTCACGGTTGCTAAGACCTAACATGGCTTGAACAATTGCTGCCGAAACAGCGTCACTGCCACTTAGCATAATAGCTTGATCAGTTATGCTAAGGGCGTCACGCATTGATCCATCAGCAGCTCGAGCAATCATTGCTAGGGCGTCAACTTCGGCGAGAATATTTTCTTTTTCCAAAATATCCTGCAAATGCTTAATAATTTTTGCTGGCTGCATTACACTTAAATCAAAGCGCATACAGCGTGACAAGATTGTGTCAGGAATTTTTTTAATTTCTGTCGTTGCGAAAATAAATTTTACATGAGGTGGGGGTTCTTCCAAAGTTTTCAAAAGCGCATTAAATGCTGATTTTGAAAGCATATGAACTTCATCGATGATGAAAATTTTGTAGCGCCCCTGTACAGCTTTATAGCGAGAAGATTCGGTAAGCTCCCGCATATCGTCAACGCCTGTATGGCTTGCTGCGTCAATTTCTACAACATCCATATGACGGTCAGTTAAAATTCCCTGACAAGACATGCAAACATCACATGGCGTTACTTGAGGACTCTTCAATGTTCCATCAGCCCCTAAGCAGTTTAAACTTTTAGCAATAATTCGTGCTGTAGTTGTTTTACCAACTCCGCGAATACCATGCAGTAAAATTGCATGTGGAACGCGATTATTCTCAAATGCGTTTTTTAAACTTTGTGCCAAGTTCTCTTGGCCAACTAACTGTTCAAGATTTTGGGGTCTATATTTACGGGCTAAAACACGATACGACATAATTTTTCCATTTATGAAGGCTGCGCTGACCCAACTACCAATCGTTACGGCTGCTTTCTTCCGAACCTGACCGGATTAGCGCGGCACTTGTCCAGGCAACCTTCACAAGAAAGGTATCATGGTTTTTTTAAAAAGGGAATGAGATTAGTTTAAGACGAAATCCAAAAATTTAACGACGCCAAAAACTTGGCGATAAAAAGACTAGAGCTGTTAATAATTCCAGTCGTCCTAATATCATTCCCATCATTAAAAATATTTTTGAAAAAAGCGGAATTGAATCTACGTTACTGACGGGGCCCAGAGTATTTCCAAGTCCTGCTCCGATATTTCCTACGCTAGAAACGGCACCGGACAATAAGCTTACAAAATCGAGTCCAGTTAATGAAAGCAATATGGAAAGCACAGCCACAGTTACAAAATATAGCCCTATAAAAGAAAAAACTGATGCTACTAATTGATCAGAAATTTTTTGTCCTTGGTACATAGGAATAAATACCCCGTGAGGACGTCGTAGTTGTTTTAGGTGATTGCGAATAAATGTAGCGATAATTTGGAAGCGAAAAATTTTAATGCCACCAGCTGTAGATCCGGTACTTCCTCCAATAAAAGACATTAGAAAAATCAGCGTGATTATTGTTGGACCGAAGTCCATGTAATTGAATAAAACAAACCCTGTGGTGGTCAGCGTCGATACAGCAACAAAACAACCCATACGTATACTATCAACGAGTGTTTTGCCTTGAAACATCAAGCAAAGGCTAAGACTTACACTGCCTAAAATAAGTGCATAAAGATAACCCTTAAGCTGTTGGTCACGAATAACACTTTTGTAATCGCCTTGCCATAGTCGAATATACAGCATTAGAGTGCTTCCTCCGATGATCATTAAAATCATTAAAACAACTTCAATGGCAGGACTATCAAAAGTGACTAATCCAGCTTTCCTTGTGGAAAGTCCACCAGTGGAAATAGCAGAAGCCGCATGACAGAATGCGTCAAAATTGTCGATTCCACAAAAACTTAAGCTTGCGCACCCTAAGATCGTAAACAAGGAATAGGCACATAAAATTCCTGCAGCAATTTGCGAAACACGTGGAAGGATTTTTTCAGAACGGTCTGAAAATTCACTTCTGAACAATTGCATTCCCCCAATACGTAGTACAGGAAATATGGTAATTGCCATAACGATAATTCCGATTCCACCTAACCACTGCAAAATAGCACGCCATAAAATAAGGCTTTTAGGGAGTTTATCTAGGTCGTTAAGGGTTGAAAACCCAGTGGTGGTTAAGGCAGAAACAGCTTCAAATAGGGCGTTAATGAATGTGCAATCAGGAGAAAGCCAATATATAGGTAGTCCGGAAAAAAAACTACATATTACCCATGATAGAAAGGTTAACAAAAAAGCTTCGCGGATACCTAGTTTGATTTGGGTTTTTTGATAATTGGTAAGTGCTAGCAATACTCCTGTGCTGCTTGTAATAAAAAATGGAATTAAGAAAAGTTGCCAATCTTGAGTATTCCCAAACAAGTATTCATGACCTATGGGAATAAGCATAATTCCTGCAACGCTTGCTATCATGGCGCCAATCACAAAAAAGATTGATCGCCAGTCTATCATAGACCTGCTCGCTTAAATTTAAAGTGATTCATGAAGGCAAATGAAGCGGGATGAAGAGCAGTGTGATGAGCTGTTTTGTATTCCCAAATCGCAGCAGGAGGCATGTTTAAAAATACATGCCCCAGATAGCGTTGATCAAGCCCTAGCTTGCTTGAAGGAAGAGGAGAGCCAGGACGATAAGTGAATTGTAATAGCGTTCCATCAGGTTTCATTACGTTTTTGACAGCGGTGACAATCTGTTGTTGATCGGATAAGCGCAAATTAACCATGGGAATACCTGAAACGATAGTCTGAATGTTGCCAATGGTTTTTTCAGGAAGCAAGCTAAGTAGGTCAGTTGCATTTCCTTCAATGACTGTAACGCAAGGAACAGTTTTTCTTAAAAATTTGACTAAAGAAGGCTGCATTTCAAGAATAATTAATTGTGAGCCAGGTATTCCTCTCTCAAGAAGTGCTGACGTTAATCGACCCGTGCCTGCTCCTATTTCAAGAATGTACTCATCTGGTTCTGGTATATTTACAAAACTGGAAATTGAACTTGCTAAATTTCTTGAGCTAGGAAAAAATGCCCCTGTTTTTAAAGGAGCCTTTAGTAGGCTTTTGAAAAAAACAACATTTTCATTATTGCGCATTATGATAGGTCATGTAGATAGCGTTTAGGAGTGAACCGCCAGACAAATCCTGGTGGCACATTACCCCACAATGATACAACTCGTTTTTGCAGAATTTCCCCTTCCATAAATTTTATTGGAGATACAGGACTGTATGTGACATGGTAAATTGAACCGGTAAGAGGGTTTAAAACATCTAAAGCCGCTTGAATAATACGCTCACGTATTGTTTCATCCAAACACATTAAGGGAATGGCTGATACAACGTAGTCAACTTTACCAACCCAGGCTGTTGGAATAAGTCTAGGTAGTTCTTCTGCGTTTCCTTGAATAACCTTGGGTTGTGCTTTTGATTGGTAAAGATCTTGTAAGGAAACTTTTAGAAAGTCACTCATTTTTGGGTCAAGCTCAACCATTGCAAGTTTATCAGTGCTTACTCCTTTAGCCAAAAGGGCTCTGGTTAAGCGTCCAGTCCCTGCACCAATTTCGACCACGGTTGTTTTATTACTTACATCAAGTTGGCTTGCAGCTAGATGGGCTAGTTTTAAAGATATAGGTGCGAATGTACCTATTTGCATAGGTGACTTTAGCCACTGTTTAAAGAACAATCTGCTCTCTTCGGTGACAATAGATTTAATCATTGTGCTATGTGGTAAACTCGTCATAATAACAAATTGAAAATAACTACGTGCATTTTAGCTATATTAGTTCGAGATCGCAAATGTCTATACAAGTTTCGGGTTTAGTTCACCCTTATATTAGTGTTTCCAGTCTTTTTCCTATAGATATCTCTGCGCAGCATGGTGATGCATTAGCAATATGCGGGGCCAATGGTAGTGGGAAAACAACATTTTTAAAATTGCTTTTGAATGAATTGCAGCCCAAAAAGGGTGAAATCAAAATTGATAAGGAATTTGCTTATTTAGGTGTAAGAAATGGATTAAAGCCACAGCTTACAATTCGTCAACAATTGCCGTATTTTATGTCGAGTCAACTGGCGTTTCCCTGGCCTGAATTTTTAAATAAAATGTATAAAGATTTATCATCAGGTCAACAACGCTTGATCGTATTATGGCTCACGTTGTGTGGCTCAAAGTCGTTAATTTTATTAGACGAACCTTTTTCACATTTAGATATACATAGCCGTTCCTTAGCGTGCGCGTGGATAAATACGCAATTGAATTTAAAAAAGATGATTATTTTTACGCATCATAATCCTGAAGAGTTGAGCGATATACAGTCTTTGCGGGTGCTTGATTTAAATGGATTTTAAATGGAAAATCACTTGGTTTTAATTGCAGATAGCATATAGAATTAAAAATAAATTTATTAATCAAGACTGGTAAATGCTCAGATTTATTTGTATTTCTTTTATTTTTGTGGGCTGCATAATTCAAACACATCTTCTTTCATGCACAGATATATCTGAGTCTGATCTTAATAAATATAAGCTGTATTGTTCAGGAAGTGTCACTCTAGAAAATCTTAGCGAAACCATTGCACGCCTAAATGCAGCAAAACTGCGAGTGGAAGAAAACTTAATAACACTACGTTTACGACAATTCTCTGAAAGACTCGACTGGTTAGACTTAAGGTTATCAGATGAAGAAAATTACATATCATTTTTAAAAGATCAGATCAGTGCACGCAATGCTTTGGCATATGATTTGGATATTTTAATACGAATAAGGCACGGAGTTTTTTCTTTTATAGTGGATTAAAACTTTTTTAATTTTGTTCATGTAAAACGGTATCAGACCTGATGATATTGAAACTTGTTCATGAAAAAACTTTTACTTTTAACTGTCTCCATTTTAAGCGCCGCTCTTTCGGCCAGAATTACTCTGGAAGATATAAAAAAAGAAGAAGCTGAATATAAAAGAATTGCACAAGTAGCAAGTGGTCTTCTTGAGCCTATGTTTGTGCAAGCGCGAGAAGAAAAAGCACAAATAGCAGCACCAATAAATGAGGCTATCGCGCCATTAGAAAGCGAAATAAATGCAATTAATTCTCAAAAACATGTCCTTTATGAAGAGCAGGGTGGCTTAAGAGAGCGGCATCGAATGGTGACTCGTCGTTTAAAAGAAGAGCAATATCTTTGCTTAAAAGCTGCAATTGCACCAATGGAAGAAGAGCTTGCAGGCCTTCGTGCGCCAATACTAGAACGTGTTGCTGCATTGCGATCAGAAAGAGATGCAATTGAAAATGAGCATTATAGATTAAAAGCGGACCCTAAATGGGGAAGATGGATGGATGGAGTTGAGAGCCAAAATACGGCTTTTAGAATGGCATTTAAAGACGAAGCAATTGAAAAATTATATATCAGTGTGGATGGTGACTTACCTGCTCAGATTACTGCTAGAAAAAGAGCAATCGAAGAAGAATTTCGCATGCGTTTAGAAGATGATAAAAAACAATATTCAAATGCGATGGTTTCAATAGAATCAAGAATAGCAGAGCTATCACCAATAGAATGTGCTCTTTCAGGTAGAATCAGATCACTTGAAAATCAAAAATTAATGATGATTGATCAAGCAATGCCAGGTATGGCTAAACTTATGCAAGAAATTCAGAATCAAACGGTAGATGCATTAATTAGCGGTGTAATGACGCCTGGAAGTTCTTGTGCAACTTTAATAACGGCCGACACGGAATAGTTTTGGGGCTGTTTTTATTTAGTTGTCTGTTACAGCCTCTAAATTATAACCTTTCTATGATACTAAATTTTTACTGTCTGCTTTCTAAAAATGCTGGGGAAGCCAAAACTTCTTCTCTAAAACCAAATGTCTGCATATTTTTAATACGTAATGGGTAAAGAACTCCATCTAGGTGATCAAGCTCGTGTTGCACAACCCGTGCGTGAAAATGTGACGCTTCGTACACGTGGCTGTTTCCTTCAAGATCTGTATATTTATACTCAATATGTGTATATCTTGGTACTTGTCCTATCATCCCAGGAACCGAAAGACAGGCTTCCCATTCTAGGTTTTGTTCATCACTTAATGGTTTGTAGCTGGGATTAATCAGCACCCGCATAGGAATAGCCATTCCATCAGTTTTGTAACGTGGATGTTCAGCAGGAACCTCGAACATTACAATACGTTTTAAAATGCCAATTTGGGGGGCTGCAATGCCCACAATGCCCATGTTTTGGGTTGCTTGTTCCATAAATTGTAATGTTTGGCGCGCCAAGGACATTTCAGTAGGTAGCTTGAATGGTGATGATACTTCATATAATTTAGGATCACCAAAGCGCAAAAGCTGAGGGGCTTTATGGAGGTTTTCTAATTGTGACATCCTGTTTTCCAACGTGCTCAATGCTGATGGCATTATGATGAACGAATGCTTTGGATTCAAGTGAGATTTTGATCGAAACTCAGGTAAACATTCACATTGTGTACTTTTTTATTGTTGATCTTTAATTTCATTTCTTTTTTTAATTACACGGGGGGACTGCTTCATTTTAGTGTGATACTTTTTTTTACCAGTGTTCGATGCGACTTATGAACACAGAAGTGAGCCAGCTAACATAAGCATGCAGATCAGCTTTACTGCTAGTAATGCATTCATGTCCCAAACTCTCAACCCGTTTCTATTGCCACTTTATCTTGTTTGTTTTTGTAGGGCAGCATGAAAATAACATTAATTTATACTCACGTCTTTTTTTTCATGAAGAGATTTTTGCCTAAATTACCTGCTAGATGGAGGAATTTTGCCCCAAAATTTGTGGCACTCATGCAAAAAAGATAAAATTTCGGCACAAG
>CAMDPB010000048.1 GCA_945903885.1 Candidatus Finniella inopinata | reverse complement strand
TCTTCAATGGGATTCAGATCGTGACGTTGTAGGTTTTCGAGTAATCCTATTTCTAAAGCTTCTTGGTCATTACAATTAATAATAACCACAGGAACACGTTAGAGTTTTGCTGATTTTGCAGCCCTCCAGCGTCTTTCGCCCGCTATGATTTCAAACAGACCGGGTCGAATTAGTCTTACAAGTAAGGGTTGAAGAATTCCTTTGCGCTGAACAGACAGAACTAAATCAGACAAATCTTCTTGAGAGAACTCTTGTCTAGGTTGATTACGACCTGGTTGAATTGACGCGATATCAATAGATTGTGGTGTCTGCTGAGCATGAGGGATGTTAGCTTCACCTAATAGCGAGGCGAGCCCTCTTCCAAGTGTCGGTCGATTTGTCATTATGCTACCTCTGAAATATTTATGCGTTGTAGTAATTCTTTTGTTGCATCCATGTATGATACGGCGCCTGTGCTTTTAACATCGTACAAAATAATCGGCTTTCCATGAGATGGGGCCTCAGCAATCTTAACATTTCTAGGAATAACAGACGAAAAAACCTTTTGTTGAAAATGAAAACGTATATCATGTGCTATTTGTTGGTTAAGTGTACTGCGCTTGTCATACATTGTTAAAAGAATTCCTAGTAGCTGAAGCTGTGGATTTAGTCCGCCTTGAACCCGCTGAATGATCTGCATGATATGGCTTATCCCCTCTAAAGCATAGTACTCGCATTGCATTGGTATAATAATATGTGAGCTTGCAGTCAGGGCATTAACCGTAAGAAGTCCAAGCGAGGGCGGGCAATCTATGATGATGTAATCATATTCTTCTTTAAGGCTAGCAATTCTATTTTGCAAAACAAATTCTCTGTTTGGCATTTGAAGAAGCTCAATTTCAGCTGCTGCCAGATCCATGTTAGCGCTTATTAAATTCAAATGAGGAATGTAAGTTTTTTGGATTGGGTTTCCTTTGCCGCCCGCCATCCACTCATAAGTTCCAAACTGTTTTTTATCGCCATTAACACCAGATGTGCTGTTTCCTTGTGGGTCAAAATCAATAAGCAGTGTTTTAAATTGAGAAGCTGCAATAATTGTAGCCATGTTGACAGCTGTAGTTGTTTTTCCAACTCCGCCCTTTTGATTGCCAAACATAATAACTTTCGCGGTCATTTTCTAGACACTTTCGATACTTTTAAAACACACCCTCTTTCGTGGTTTGGGTTTTCAAAAATTTCCATATCAAAATTCCAATTTTCTTTGGCCTCCACAATTTCCTCTTTGACCTTAGCCCCCTTTAAAAAAATTCCACGCGCCTCTTTTGTTTCACGTGAAACAAAACTCATTGCCTCAAGTAAATTTGTTAAAGATGCAAAAGCCCTGCTTGTTACGACAGTGGCGTTACTTAATTTTAAGTCTTGCCATCTGCACTCATGAATTTGCAGTGGCAACTTGTAGATATTTTTAATGTGATTTAAGAAAACAACTTTTTTCCCTGTTGGCTCAACTAAATGCACATTTTTTGCGCCATCGATTGCCAACACTAGTCCGGGAAATCCTGCTCCAGATCCAATATCCACTATCACATCCTTGTCATAATCAAGATGAGGCTTTATTAAAAGTGAATTTAGAATATGCCGGTCCTGAATGGAGGGTGTCGTGCTTTCTTGCACTAGGTTAATTGATTTATTCCACTTAAGAAGCTCATCAATAAAATCGGAAAAAACTTCTGTGCTCATTTGCTAACTTGTGTGAAAAGTAAATAACTTTACTTATTTATGTCATTTTATGAATCAATTTCTGTTTTGTCTATAGTGTATTTTTTATTGCAGTACTCACAAGTAACCTCAAGATTTTCATCACTGCTTTGTGAATCTAAGCTTTTAATGATGTTAATGATCTTCTCATGATTGCAGGTGCATTGAAAGCCCAAGGTTGTTTCACGTGAAACAATCGGGGCCAAACCATCGAATACTAATTCTATTAAACGCTCCATTGATGGTCCTGTGCTCAGTAACTCATGAGGCTTTATCGTGGCTGCAAAGCAT
Source organism: Candidatus Finniella inopinata (assembly GCA_945903885.1). Classification (GTDB taxonomy): domain Bacteria; phylum Pseudomonadota; class Alphaproteobacteria; order Paracaedibacterales; family CAITNM01; genus CAITNM01. The sequence goes on along the minus strand of CAMDPB010000048.1, from coordinate 5,335 downwards.
GATGCTTCATGCCATGTATCATTAGAAACCTCTTTGTTTTTTGCAGAAGACGGTGGCATTTTTTGCAACAACAAGGCGGCGCTCTCTATTTTGTTATCGCTAACTGAACTGCATACCATAACAATGGTTGGAATTTGCTGAGACTGAATAAAATAATGTTGAAAACATTCTTGTAAGCTAGATGCGTTGAGTTCTACTATCGTCTGATAATGCTGGTTATCAAAATCAATAGTAAAAACAAGTTTCCCATTTTGTCCAAACAGTTGCGGAACTGAAAGTCCTTCAATATCGATATTTGATGCTTGGTCTAATGTCGCGCAACACCTGAAAAACTTGCAATCTAGTGAGTTAACCAGTGCTAATTTAACTGGAGACGTGCCGGTTAACTGCATTGTTGTTTGTGAGTTCGATTTTATATCCATCGAAAAACACTGAGAAATGGCTGTCATTTCAGACAAAAGAGTATTTATTTTTGAAGGATAGCTATGATTATGTAGCGCATTTGTAATTGAATCACCTAAACGGCAAAAATGCCCTTTCATTGCACCATCACTTAAATAAAAAGATAAGCATCTGTCTGAATTCATTGTTCTTGCTTCGCTATTTATATGATCTCAAACTATCAAATGTCTAATAATTAATCTAGTGCAAGCTCGCATTCTATTTATTATGTAAGGCAGACGCATCCTGTGTGGATATGACGAATCCCCGAACCAAACGTGACATTGCTCCAGAATACAATAGAAGCAATTTATTTTTTCGATAAAGCTCGTAAAAAAAGCGTGTGGTTGTAATTCTATCTTTGCCTGCATTGAATAGTTCGGCCTGTTGATCATGTAATTTTGCTCTAAAGGTTAACAACGGGTATGTGATGGCTGTTTGTGCTGCAGCAATTAAGGCCCCCATCTGAAGGGACTCATAAAAGCTTGGGGTGTCCCCTTTTACAATTAAAGGGCTTATGTAATGTTTTAATGTTAAAAAAATTCCCACATGCACAAAGCTAGTTTGAAAGGTTAGTGTTCCACCTGTAAAAAGCCATTCTCTACTTCTAAAAAGCATTGGCCAATCTAATTTCCCATTGCAGACGAACGGGATGGGCCTCTTATTTAAAAGGCATACTTTTGCGCGTTCAAAGGGATTCATGCAAAAGACGTCACTTCCGGCTATCACTACAGTCGCTGCTGCTTGTGGAAGCATAGAATATTCCTTTGATAAGTTAGGTGCAAACTCTCTAGTTTGTTGGGTAATAAAGGAATACAGGGAGTAAATAACTTGTGACCTTAAAAAGGTTTCGATGCTATGAACCCCCAAAAGTCCAATATAAGGTGTTTTTCCACTAATTAAGTCATAGAATATTTTTTGTAGGAATTTTCTGTGACCTGACGAAGGATGGTTGGAATATCAAAGGCAAGAGAGAGGCATGCACGCTTAATTCCTGGGGTTAAACTTTCAAAAGTTGATTGACAGCCAGCAAGAGTTTTTGCAAGGCGTTGTGTTTTACGGCTTGGATTTTCTGGCCTGTCGTTTGTGTCGTTAGTGAACAGCGGTGAAAAAATAATTACAGCGCACATAGCAGTCTTTTGGAGCAAAATAAGTTCGCCTTTTACTATGGTAGATTTTTATATTCGTCGAGTATGTAACGAAAAAAGCAAAGCATCAATTTTGAAGTTGGTGAATACGTGGAATGCATCGAAATAAACTAGAGCGCTGTTCTTAGATATGAAGACCTAAATATACTATTTCTTCAAAAAGTACATACAAATCTCTTTTCTTTACTGTCCAACCTATGTGATACTTCCCCTTGGAAGATTCTTTGTTGCAGAATGCCGAGAATGTATATTTATCAAGAATTCAGCTTTCTTAAAAAATCGAGATGATTGCAGAAGCTTCGTCACTTGCTGCCCGTATTGTCCAGCTTTTAGGCCGCGATAAGATAGCCAAAACTTCACAATATGTCGTTATGGCACTTGCACTATGTTCATGCGCAGCTACACTTTGGGTTATGCGTCTGGGCCCTGGTGTTTTAAGGGCAACGGCTGTGTTGCCCTATCTTTACATTAATCTTGGCCTTTTAGTGCTAATGGCCATTTTTATCATCAGGCGCGTTATCATTTTGTGGCTGGATCGCAAACGAGGGATTCGCGGTACAAAGCTACACTTGCATTTGGTCATGGTTTTAGCAATTACATGCTTGCTTCCTGCCGTTGGTATTTCCATATTTTCTACATTCTTTTTTAATTCCTCCATTAAATCATTATTTACAGAGCCATTTAAGACTACCATCACCGCTGCTACAGAAATTGCTGAAAATTACATTAAAGAAAAAAAGAATACGATTCGCATTGATGGAATGAGTATGGTTATGCAGCTGCGTCCTATTAGCTCCATGCTTGTTCAAAATACTGAGGAGTTTAACCATGCATTAACGCAGCTTTCCGAGCAGCGTGGTTTAAATGAAGTTCTTGTCTTTGATGGGCATCTTAATATTATTGCAAAATCTTATTTCACTTTTGCACTCGCTTTTGAAAATATTACTTTGCAAGATTTAGCCACTGCAAAAGAAGGTGAGATTGTTTTATTCACTCACAAAGACAAAGTTCGTGCATTAATTCAGTTAGACCCGGTTAGTGACACATATCTTTTTATTGGAAAAACTGTTTCTGAAGACGTCACAAAAGCAATGGATAAGGCTAAAGGAGCTGTGACTGCCTATTCAACGTTGGAGCTTCAGCAGGGTGATATTCAGCTAACCTTCCTAGCATTTTTTGCAATTTTAGTTTTAGTGTTGATTTTGGCCTCTGCGTGGATGGGGCTTTCCCTTGCAAATACTTTGTTTTCTCCCATTTCTAAGCTTATTGAGGCAGCGCATCGTGTAAGTCATGGTGACCTAAATGTGCATATTACGAATAAGCCATTGAATAACGAAATAGACAACCTTATTGGGGCATTTAACCATATGACTCAGCGTCTTAAAAAGCAAAATGAAGAGCTTGCTTTTAATCAAAGAAAGGCTGCTTGGGCTGATGTGGCCCGAAAGATTGCTCATGAGATCAAAAATCCATTAACTCCCATTCAGCTTTCAGCAGAGAGATTGAAGCGTAAATACTTAAAGCAAATTGAAAATGATCCTGATACTTTTCAAAACTGCATTGATACGATTATTCGTCAGGTAAATCACATCGGTAATCTTGTGAATGAGTTTTCTGCTTTTGCTCGTATGCCAGAACCATATGTGCAAGAAGAAGATCTTGTTGATTTATGTAAGCAAGCAATGGAACTACAAATTCAAGCATATCGCCATATTACCTTTGAGTTTAAGGGGCCTCAAAATTTTCTTTGGAGCTGTGACAGCCAACAAGTGAGCCAATTGTTAACAAACCTTTTGCAAAACGCAGTAAATGCTGTAGAAGAAAATAAGGTTTTAAAACCTTTAATTTCACTTCGATTGTTGCTTGAAGACAAACATTTTTATATGATCATTGAAGATAACGGCCCAGGTTTTGAAAAAGTAAATCGTGAACGCTTGATTGAGCCCTATTACACAACACGTGAAAAAGGTACAGGTCTAGGCTTAGCGATTGTTTCTAAGATTGCAATGGACCACAATGGAAGCATAGAATTTAAAGACAGTGATCACCAGACTGGTGCAAAAGTTATTTTAGAGTTCTCTTATTCAAAAAAGGAATACCATGGCGTTTGATATTTTAGTTGTAGATGATGAGAAAGATATTCGCGAACTCATTGGCGGAATCTTGAGCGACGAAGACTACAATTGCCGAGTAGCTGCAGATGGCGTGCAAGCTCTGGAAGAAATCAAGAAGCGTCAGCCAAATTTAGTGATACTTGATGTATGGTTAGGTGATGGCGAACGTGATGGTTTGAAGATTTTAGAAATTATAAAACGTGACCACCCGTACGTGCCAACGGTCATGATTAGCGGGCACAGCACAATTGAAACCGCAGTTGCGGCCATAAAGAAAGGTGCCTACGATTTTATTGAAAAACCCTTTAAAACCGAACGCCTACTTATGGTTGTTGAACGCGCCATTGAGTCATCATCTTTGAAACGTGAAAATGATGAGTTACGCCAACGTGCAGGCAATTCTAGTCTTATTGGAAAAAGTTTAGTCATTGAGCAAATTCGTCACCTTATCGACGAAATGGCCGAAGGCAATAGTAGAGCATTCATAACGGGGCAAACTGGCACTGGAAAAGAAAGTGTCGCTCGTGAAATACACCGACTTTCAAAGCGCTCTAGTTTACCTTTTACAGTGTTTCATTGTGGCAGTATTCACCCCACAACCATTGAAGCGGAACTTTTTGGCACGGAAATTCAAGGTCAAATCCAAAGTGAACCTCGTAAAATTGGTATTGTGGAAAAAACGCATGGAGGAACGCTATATTTAGAAGAAATCCAACTTTTGCCTTTGCCTATTCAGGGTAAAATTGTAAGGCTTCTGCAAGATGGCACGTTCTTCCGGTTGGGTTCAAAAGATCCCATCAAAGTTGATATTCGGTATTTTGCAAGCACATCTGAAAATCTAAATGACCTAGTGCAAAATGGAAATTTGCGTGAAGACTTGTATTATCGTTTTACAGCAAACCATGTTCGCCTTCCCTCCTTAAAAGAGCGCGCTAGTGACATTCCATTGTTGATTTCGTATTTTATGGACACTATTGCGAAAAGTCGCTGTTCTATGACTAGAAAAATTGATGATTCATCCCTAACAATACTACAGACCTACAGCTGGCCAGGAAATATTGTCCAACTTAAAAATGTTGTTGAATGGTTGTTGATTATGGCAGGGGGGGATCCTACAAGCGCAATTACCCCTGAAATGCTTCCGCCTGAAATTCAAAATGACGCTCCTCTTGGCAATAATTGGCAGCAAAAGTCGGCGGATATTATCGTGCTTCCTCTGCGTGAAGCCAGAGAGACTTTTGAGCGGAAATACCTGCTTGCCCAAATCCAACGGTTTGATGGTAATATCTCACAAACAGCCAGATTTATAGGCATGGAACGATCGGCGTTGCATAGAAAACTACGTGCCCTAGGGGTTAGTGATTATCGTGAAGGTTAAAAAGTGAAGGCAATTATTCTTGGTGCTGGCCAAGTAGGATTTAGTATTGCGCGCTATTTAGTGCAAGAACAAAATCATATTACTGTTGTTGATCATTCTCCCCAAGTTCTTGATATAATTTCCGATAAACTTGATGTGCAGCCCATCCTTGGGTTTGCATCTCACCCTGATGTGCTTGATCGTGCTGGTGCTAAAGAAGCAGATTTAATTATCGCGGTTACTTCTTCTGATGAAGTAAACATGATCGCTTGTGA
>CAMDPB010000047.1 GCA_945903885.1 Candidatus Finniella inopinata | reverse complement strand
AAATAGCAAACTCTTTAAAAACTCTTAGAAGTCGTGACAAAGACTGCAAACTAGTGCGTCGCAAGGGTCGCATGTATGTTATCAATAAGAAAAAACCACGTTACAAAGCACGCCAAGGTTAAGTCTTAAGGTCATGGTTCAGGAAACCGACGTTGTAATTATAGGCGCCGGTCCTGTAGGCTTGTTCGCTATTTTCGAATGTGGCATGGCCAAATTAAAAACTCATATTATTGATGCTTTTGAAAAAATCGGCGGACAGTGCTCTGCGTTGTACCCTGAAAAACCAATTTATGATATTGCTGCACATCCATCAATCGCTGCGGCTGACCTTATATATCAGCTTGAAAAACAAGCAGCGCCCTTTAACCCTACCTATCATTTAAACCAACAAGTGACGCATATTGCACCATTAAATGAGTGTGGTTCCGATTGGTTAGTTCGCACATCATCTGGAACCGAAATAAAAACCAAAAGCATTATTATAGCCGCAGGCGTTGGTGCTTTCGGTCCGAACCGCCCTCCACTTGATCACCTTGATATCTACGAAAAAAATAGCGTTCATTACGCCGTGCGCAGTAAAGATACCTACAAAGACAAGCACATTGTTATTGCTGGCGGTGGTGATTCCGCCGTTGACTGGGCCTTAATTTTCAAAGACAGTGCCGCTTCTGTTAAAGTTGTGCATCGTCGCGCAAAATTCCGCGCTGCCCCTGATAGCGAAGAAAAGCTAAACATTGCCGCACGCAATGGGGAAATTGAACTTGTTACCCCATACCAGCTCAGCGGACTTCAGGGAGAAGATGGTAAATTAAGCGCTGTAGAAGTTGAAAACCTTGATGGTTCAAAAAAACTATTACAAGCCGATTACTTGCTTCCGTTCTTTGGACTTTCGATGAATTTGGGTCCTATTGCGGAATGGGGACTGAATTTAGAAAAAAATCACATTACGGTTGATCATGCCACAAGCGCTACAAGCCGAAAAGGTATTTACGCTATTGGGGATATTGCAACATACCCCCATAAACTAAAATTAATTTTGACCGGGTTCGCTGAGGCTGCTCAGGCAGCGCACGCTATGCGCCTACACTTGTTCCCAGATGAAATTATTCATTTTGAATATTCCACCACAAAAGGTGTTGGTTTTTAAATTTTTGCTGTTTGTTCTTGACTACCCCCCGCAAAGGTATGCTATAAATAGGCAAAATTGTTTAAGGAAAAAATAAATGGCGCGTCGTTGTGCATTAACTGGAAAAGGTGTGTTGTTTGGCCATAATGTGAGCCACGCAAACAATAAATCAAATCGTCGTTTTTTGCCTAATTTGCAAAACGTATCTTTTTTAAGTGAAGTTCTTGGCAGAACCATTAGCCTTAGACTTTCAACTCGCGCGATTCGCACTGTTGAATTTCATGGCGGTTTAGATGCTTATCTTTCTTCAACACCAAATCGCAATTTAACAGCTGAAATATTGCCTTTAAAAAAAGTTATCGTAAAACAGCTTAATGCTAAAAAATAAAATACTTTGATTTCAAGAATTTTAGGCGTGTTTTACACGCCTTTATTTTTAGCCTTTCAATTTTCGGTAGTGATATGGAATGCTTTTCAATAAAGACCTTGCAATCTCATATAGATAGCTTACAAACAGGTGATTGGTTTGTTGTCGATATAGATGACACCATCATCACTCCACAAGCGATGATGTTTCGCCCTGCTTCTCCTTATTGTACTTTCATTGACGGCATTAAACGAAAATCTAATATAGCTGATATTGTATCAGCTTGGCGCTTAAGCCGAAAAGTAATGCTTGTTGAACAAGAATGGCCAACGATTATTGAAGCACTCAAAAAAAGAGGGGTTGTTGTCATTGCTTTAACTCAAATGCATTCAGGCAAATTTGGGAAAATTCCTTCTATGGAAAATTGGCGTGCAGATGAATTAAGAAAATTAGGAATAACGTTTAATCCGTTTTCAACTGATACTGTTGAGACGTTAATTGACACAGACGAACCAGCAACGCTTTTCCAAGGAATTCTTTTTACAGGCTCTCATTCAAAAAGTGATGTGTTAAATGGTTTCATAGCTAAATACGGCATCCCGCCAAAAATACTATTTTTTGATGACCGCCTACACCATGTGGGATCACTGGGGGAATTATGCAGTAAGCTAAATATCATTTATGAAGGTTATCACTACTTAGCAACAACTCAACTTCCCTACTCAGCCGAGGAAAACCACGGAGCTATTCAAACGCAATTAATTTTAGATGGTCAGTGGCTTGAAGACGAAGATGTTCAAAAAAAGCAGGTAAGCCATGGATAGTTTATTCATCAACCTGATTAGTGCACTAGAGCTGCTTTCACCAGAAGTATTATTGGCATTGGGGTTTTTCACGTGCATTGCTTTTATTTTGCTGGCCTTTAGGTTTTTCGGTGCACTTGGTTTGGTATGCTACAGCGTTTTAGCAGTAACCATTGCAAACATGCAGGTTCTAAAATTAGGTGCTTTTTCTTATATTAATGAACCTGTTGCACTTGGCACGGTCATGTTTACCACGCTTTTTACCACAAGCGACTTAATAACTGAGCATTACGGCGCTGACCTTGCTAAAAAAACTATTTACCTTACTTTCTTGATGCAGATTTTTGTTATACTCAGCATGGTACTTGTGATTGCGCATCCTGAGGCTGGAAATCAAAAAACTTCTATTCAAGTCGCATTAGAAGCATTATTTACGCCATCCTTAAGACTTTTGATTGCAAGCTTAATTGCCTTTATCATTTCTCAGCATATTGATATTTGTATATTTTCTGCTTTAAAAAAGCGTCATGGCAAACACTTGTTATGGCTACGTGCAAACGCATCAACGTTGATTTCAGGGTTATTTGACACAGTCGTTTTCAGCATTCTTGCTTGGATTGTTTTTGCACCAACGCCACTATCAATCACGACCGTGTTAATTGGGTTCATTGCTGTATCACAGGCTTTAAGAGCGTTTATTTCTATATTTTCAACCCCTCTTTTATATATCAGCTATCGGTTAAAACCTCATGACCTTTAATTTCACTATTGAAAAATCCACCGAACAAGGCCGCTTAGGCACACTTGTAACCCCGCACGGAGAAGTCAAAACTCCTGCTTTTATTTTTTGCGCAACTAAGGCAGCTATGAAAGCGGTAACGCCTGTGCAAATGCGCAGCGCTAATACGCAAATTATTTTATCTAATACATACCACTTAATGCTGCAACCAGGTGGTGAAACCGTTAAAAAGCTTGGCGGCTTGCAAAAAATGACCGGGTGGAATGGGCCTATGTTGACCGATTCCGGCGGGTTTCAGATTTTTAGCCTGGGTCATGGCTCTGTTGCTTCTGAAATCAAGGGAAGCCGCGTAAATCATCGCCCCAAAACCTTACTAAGCATTAATGAGCAAGGTGCAACATTTAAATCGTACATTGATGGGCGCACGTATTTTTTAACGCCTGAAGAATCTATTTGCGTGCAACGCAATCTTGGCGCTGACCTGATTGTGGTTCTGGATGAATGCACCCCATTTCATGTTGATAAAAGCTATACTCAAGAATCAATGCGTATGAGCCATCGTTGGGCATTGCGTTGTTTGAATGAATGGCAAAAGCACGATGATGGTTCACAAAAACTTTATGGCATTATTCAAGGCGGTGTTTATCCTCAACTTCGACAAGAAAGCTGCGAGTTTATAAATGACAATGATTTTTTCGGCACTGCTGTAGGCGGATGCCTGGGCGCTAGCAAAGATCAAATGCATGATGTTGTTAGCTTTACTATGGAAATGACACGAAAAGATCGCCCTGTTCACCTTTTAGGAATCGGTGGAATATCTGATATATTTGCAGGTATTTCCCAAGGAATTGATACTTTTGATTGCGTGCACCCAACGCGACTTGCTCGTCATGGAGGTGCATTAGTCAAACCCATCAATAACCCAAGCCCTACTCGTGAACACATTAATTTGCGCAACAGCATGTATATTAATGACGATCAACCAATTGAACCAAATTGCGGGTGTGAAACCTGCCAATGGGCGAGCAGAGGCTATATCCATCACTTATTAAAAGCACAGGAAATGGTGGCATGCACAATAGTCTCAATTCACAACATCTACTTCATGAACCAGTTAATGCACGCCATCCGTGATGCTTTGTTGAACGACTCAATAGATGGCTGCAAAAAAGAATGGTGCCATCCGGCACCCAAACAATAACAACTTCTTTATCGCGTTAACCAAAGTTAATACTATTAAAATTTTGTTAATTTCTGTTAACAACAGCCATAAATAAAAAACTCGTTAAAACATAAAATGTTTGATAATATTTAGATATCGAGCAATACATGTGGGTATCACAATGCGCATTCTACTTATTGAAGATGATTCAGCAACTGCAAAAAGTCTTACGAATACACTAAAGTCAGAAGGCTTTGTAGTTGATTGCACCGACCTTGGCGAAGATGGGCTTGAGATTGGCAAAATCTATGAATACGATTTAATCGTTCTTGACCTTATGCTACCTGACATGGATGGCTTTGAACTACTAAGAAGGCTTCGTGCTTCCCAAATAAAAACTCCTGTACTTGTGTTATCTGGATTAAGCGATACCGAAGATAAGGTAAAAGGATTTGGCTTTGGAGCCGATGACTATTTAACAAAACCTTTTAGCAAAAATGAACTTCTAGCACGCATTCATGCAATTGTGCGCAGATCTCGTGGTCATAGTGATTCAGTGATTCGCGCAGGAAAATTAATCGTTAACTTGCAAAATCGCACCGCAAGTGTTGATAAAATGACTATTAATTTAACTGGTAAAGAATATGCTATTTTGGAATTGCTAGCGTTACGCAAGGGCACAACACTTACAAAAGAAATGTTTCTAAATCATCTTTATGGCGGCATGGACGAACCTGAGCTTAAAATTATTGACGTGTTTATTTGTAAATTACGTCGCAAGCTTGCAGAAGCTCTGGGCCATGATAGTATCATAGAGACAGTATGGGGACGTGGTTATGTGTTGCGCGACCCAGAAATAGATAATATTTTTACTTCTTCTGAAAAAGTTATGCAGGCAAAAACGATAAGCGTTTCTGAACAACCGCTTTCAAGCATCTAGATTTTGAACTGATGCAATATTGCAACGCAACAATAAATCAAGCTTGCTATTTGTTGTTATTGGTGGAGAGAAAAAGCTCAACGTTATATATTGACCTCGATAGGTTAACTATTTATTTTTTTTAGGAGATACTAATTATGAAAAAATTCGCAATGGCAGCTCTTGCTGCTTTGTCATTAGGAACTGTTTCAGCTGAATCATGTGCATCATCTTTCAGTGGGTTTTATGCTGGTGTTCAAGCTGGTATGAATAGCACAACTGGAACGTTGGATATGAGCAGCTACCTAAATCGCACCGGAACAGCAACACCAGCAAACTCAAAATTCAATGCTGGAAAAAAATCATTCCTAGGTGGGATTTTTGCTGGTTATGGAATGGGCGTTGGTTCATGTGCTTATGTTGGAGCTGAAGTTTATGGTAATTTTGGCAATGCAGCTTCTACTTTGTATGACTCAACAGATACTGAAGCTGGTGCAAAAAATTTCAAGGTAACTATGAAGCGCGGATATAATTTAGGCGCTAAAGTTCGCTTGGGCTACACTGTTTCACAACAAGCTATGATTTTCGTTGGGCTTGGTCTTGAGTATGCAAAATCAACACTACAGTCAGAAAATATCCAAACAACTGTAGCTCAAACTAACGTTGATAAAATTGTTAAAAAGAGCAAAGGCAAAATTAGCTTTGCTCCATCTATTGGTATGGACATGTTCTTAAATAAGAATCTTTTCTTACGCGGTGAATACACTTACGTTATGGGAATGAAACAGAAACTTGAAGCTAAGCAAGTAGGTACTACTATTGCTAGCCAGACAGCTACAATGAAGCTAAACACTACTCAACAGCGTTTTGCTCTTGGTTTAGGTTACAAGTTCTAGTCTTGACTAAAGCAATTAAAACCCGCCTTTTGGCGGGTTTTTTTGTGCCTTGAATAAAGAACTCAGAACGAAGAAGGTCACTTTCTTTAGACAAATCTATAGATACTTTTTTAGTTTAACAATTCTTTCAATTTCATAATTGTCTGCATCGTTGCCCCCACCAATGGCAAACGCACTTCACCTGAACATTTACCAATAATCTCCATAGCTGCTTTTACAGGCATAGGGTTCGGCTCAGTAACCATAGCGTAATGTAATGGCATCAGTTCATTATTCAATGCGTGGAACCGCTCCAAGTTTTTACTTTTCCAGGCCTGCACAAACTCTGCCATTTTTTCTGGTTTTACGTTTGCTGTAATTGAAATTACTCCATCACCACCTTGGCCTAAGTACCCAGCAGCGTAAGGGTCATCACCACTCAATAAGTACACTTTTTTCCTTGCTCCTTGTCGCATAAGCGCTGCTCGGCTAGTATCAGCGGTTGAATCCTTAATACCCACCACTCGCTCGAATTCAAATAATCGTAAAGCTGTTTCAATTGAAATTTCTAACACAGTTCTTCCCGGATTGTTATAAAGAAGCGCAGGTAATTTGGTGACATCGTGAATGGCTTTAAAATGCTGATAGATACCTTCCTGGGTAGTTTTGCAATAATAGGGTGCCACCACTAATAAAGCATTAGCTCCCAACCGCTCTGACTGCTGCGCTTGCTCAATTACGGCCCAAGTGGAAGGAGCACCACACCCAACAATAATTGGTATAGTTGATTCTTTTACAGCTATTTGGATAAGCTCCTCGCGCTCGGCATTGGTAAGCAAGGCCCCCTCACCAGTTGAGCCACACACCACAATTGCAGCAGTGCCAGCTGTACCATGCCAACGAATCAGATTGACAAGGGCGTGGCTATCCAGGCTATTGTTTTTCCATGGAGTCACCAACGCGACGATTGATCCTTTAAACATGATTAAATCCTTTTTTTTAACTGGTTACACCCTAGCCTATAGACTTTTATTAGCCAATATCTTCTGCATCATGCTATTTGCAAAGGACCCAGACTATATGAACATGCAACCCAATGAAGCAGCCAAAGCATGGCACAATTACCAGGATTCAAACGTTACAGAAACATTTAGGCAATACCGAAAATTTATTCATGCGTTTTCCGGGAAATTTCCCCTAGACTTCATTAGAAAACGGGCAGAAGAAGCCGCCTACTATAAAAATGATTCGCAAGAAAAGCTTATAAAATATTTTGCATTCAACCCAGTATTAACCTCTAAAGGGCTTATTGCCTATGTAACTGCATTATTGGAAACAAACCAGCATGATCGCATTGGCGAAGTTGTACGAAAATATTGGCTAGAGATAGACTTTACCAAAGACGAAATGGATGAGCTTATCCAAATTGCTAAGCCATTCTTAAAAAAAGCAGATTATAATAGCAAAATGA
>CAMDPB010000046.1 GCA_945903885.1 Candidatus Finniella inopinata | reverse complement strand
TGACCCGGATTTAAGCCAAGCGTTGCATATGGCGCTTGAAAAACAAGGTTTTGTATTTCACCTTGATGCTAAAATTAAAACGTTTAAAAACCATAAAACTAGCGCTGAACTTATCTTTGAAAAGAATGGAAAAGATGAAAGATTGATAGTAGATAAGGTGTTGGTATCTATTGGGCGCATTCCCAACACTGCTGGGCTGAGGCTTGAAAGAATCGGGATTGAAACAACACCACAAGGCTACGTTAGGATTGATACCCACTTTGAAACCACTATTAAGGGCATCTACGCTATTGGTGATGCTGTTGATGGTCCTATGCTGGCCCACAAAGCAGAAGAAGAAGCAGTAGCTCTTGCCGAGCATTTATTGGGCATTCAACCTCACGTTGATTACAATGTTATTCCTTCAGTGGTATACACTCAACCAGAAGTCGCTAGTGTTGGGTTTACCGAACCGCAATTGCAAGCATCTAACATACCTTACAAAGCCAGCAAATTTCCTTTCTCTGCAAATAGCCGAGCAAAAGCAGTTCACGAAACTGAAGGTTTTGTGAAATTGCTAAGTCATCAGGAAACTGGACTTGTTTTAGGTGCCCATATTATAGGTAGCTGTGCGGGCACTATGATTGCTCAGATAGCCCAAGCTATGAGTTTGCATGCAACCGTCGAAGATATTGCTCGTACCTGTCACGCACATCCTACCTATAGCGAAGCAATTAAAGAGGCTGCTTGGGCAGGATTTTCTAAAGCAATTCATGCTTAAGGGTGTCTCCCCACTTAGTTTTTTTTATAGTTTTATAATCAATTGAACTGCGACCAACTGTAGGGGTAACAATTTCTCCTTCGTGAGTGCAAATTTTTAAATCTATATGCCCTCCATGAAGTCTTGGCGCTGCAACTAAGCGGCCAAAATCACTATCTTTTGGGGTTTTTGAAAATAGCATGTAGTTGTAGGCTTCTTGTTCAAATCCTCGCTCGCCGTTTTTAAGCATACGATGTTCTTTTGAACGAGGTACATTGATAGAAAAATGGCACCAGTCATCAACTTGCAATGGGCAAATTTTTGTATGACAGCATGGCCCCCAAAGATGCGCGCCCTTAGCTAACATATAGTTCCTTGTAACCAGTAACCGCTTAAAATGTGAAGGTGTTCCAGGTTCTATAATCAGCAAATATTTTGTCTGTTCCCAAATAGCACTAAGAACTGTTTGCCAACTCTGCACTTCACCCAAGGAATAGCTGAAAACGCTTAAATCAATATTTTTTGAAATTTCACCTTGGTGAATAACGTTGTTTGGATAAAAGTGTTTTAAAAATTCCACAGCATAGGTTTTGGCTTGTGGGTCTTGTTCAATCAAAAAATATTCTAGGTTTTCAAAATACTGGCCCAAAGCAAGGGAAGCTGTTCCGATGCCGCAGCCCCAATCCAAAACTGAGTTGATCTTTAAATCTTTTAAATGCTCTTCGATAAGCTTTAAGCAAACGCCATAAGTTGCTGGAAATCTAGTAAACACATATGCCTGTATTTGTTGTAGATTCGCGTATCCAATATGTCTCCCAGCCCTGTATCCTTGTTGTAATTCCAAGTAAGCTTTTTTGACACTTTTTGGATGCCATCCTAAGTGATGTTGGACGTATTGCTGAAGAAAATTCATATAAAAAAGGAGGCGCAAGGCCTCCCTTCCTTTTTTTGACTAGCTAAATTACTTAGCAGATGTAGTAGTTGTTTCAACTGCAGTTTCAACTGCTTTTCCTGTCGCTTCTGCTGTGTCTTTATGGTCAGCAGCTTTTGCTTCTGGTTCAGCATCAACGTGAGCAGCAGCTTTTGCTTCTGGTTTAGCATCAGCGTGAGTAGCAGCTTTATGAGTTGCTTTGGCTTTATGAGCTGCTGCCTTAGGAGCATGTACAGCCGCTGGAGCTGCCGCTGCATCTGCGCAACATGCTGGAACTGGAATCTCTGTCATTGGTCCTTTCCATGGACCTTGGTCCTTGCTTAGGCGCATTGTTAGGTCATTTGCAGCTTTACGATTTATGTGAACTACATGCTCTGCTACTGGTGCAGCATGCGCTGTTGCGTCATCATGCTTTTCTTCTGTCTTCTTTTCTACAGTTGTAGTATCTTGTACTGCTTCTGGCTTAGCATCAGCATCGGCTTTAACAACAACATCTTCTGCACAAGCAGCTGAAACAAACAATGTAACAGTTAATAATTTTAATAATTCTTTCATAACTCAAAAACTCCGTGTAAAAATTTGCAGTCATT
This sequence comes from Candidatus Finniella inopinata, assembly GCA_945903885.1. Classification (GTDB taxonomy): domain Bacteria; phylum Pseudomonadota; class Alphaproteobacteria; order Paracaedibacterales; family CAITNM01; genus CAITNM01. The sequence goes on along the minus strand of CAMDPB010000046.1, from coordinate 5,204 downwards.
ACATACTGCACCCTATAGTAGAAATATACAGCATAGTTTCCGTTACACTAGAGTAATTAAAATTAGGGCTAAATTTTTGTTTTATACTGTGGTATTTTCGCGACGTTTGCTGCTATAACGTTTTTATCTTGCTTCTTAACAATCGTGCCTTAAAATTATGAAAATATTCCTTGTTTTTTTTTACTGTTAAATTCACTTATTGGATCTGGTGACTTAAGAGTACAGGGAATATATGAGGAGCCACCACCTTGGTTCAGTCCGCAAATAGTCGTGTCAGCATGCTATGCCTCTTATAACAATGAATATCTTTTTTTGCAACGGCAGGATGATGCAACATGGGGTGTTCCAAGTGGTAAAGTCGAAGAGAATGAAAGTCCATTTAACGCAGTTATTAGAGAATTTAGGGAAGAAACCGGAATAACTTTGGAAGGAAATTCTGTAGTCTATATAAAAACAATTTATCTAGTGGATCCTAAAAAAGATTTCTTTTTTCATGTTTTTATTTTTAAGTTTGAGATAAAACCGGAAGAAGTTGTATTAAACGAGAGAGAGCATCAAAATTACATGTGGAAAACCAGGGAAGAATCTCTTAAAATGCCTCTTATTTGGGGTGAAAAAGAGGTGTTTGAGAGATATCTTTAAAATTCTGTTTTTAATCTTACACTTGAATATTTAGCATACCTTAAAGCAAACCATTAAAACTGATGACTGCGAATACGCATTGCTGTGCGAATAACCTCGGCAACAACCTTATAATATTCTGGTGGAATTTGCTGATCTAAGTTAACGCTGTCATACAGTGATCTCGCTACAGGGGCATTTTCAACAACTGGAATTTTGTGTTCTTTTGCAATTTCACGTATTTTAAAGGCTAGAACATCTGCTCCTTTTGCAATAATAATCGGAGCTTCCATGCTGTCTTCTTCCCATCGTAGTGCCACTGAAAAGTGGGTTGGGTTTGTAACAATAACGGTTGCTTGAGGAATTTTCCCGAGCATTCTAGTGCGTGACCGTTCCCGCTGCACCTCACGAATGCGCGAGCGAACCTTTGGATCGCCTTCTTGCTCTTTGTGTTCGTCCCGCTGCTCTTGCACGGTCATTTTAAGGTTTTCTTTAAAAACGTGACGTTGATACCAAAAGTCAAACCCACTTACAAACGCATAAGCAATCAAAACAACGCTTAAATACTTTATGATCAGTTGATTTAGCGTAACAAGGTATTCAAATGGACTGGCCCAAAGCCAAACGGTTAACCTTGTTACGTGATCTTCAAAGATAAAATAGAACAATCCTCCCAAGAAAATTAACTTAATTGATGATTTTGCTGTTTCTACTACTGATTGCTTACTAAAGATGCGTTGCATTCCCTTCATTAATGAAATATGAGACGCTTTTGGTTGAATGCTCTTCGTGGAAATTGCTTTGTAGCTTTGGCTTAAGCCCACAGCAATGGCTCCAAGGACAAGAGCAAAAAATGGAGCCCAAAGAACCTCTGCCATTTTCAAGAGGATATTTTTAAATAAAAACCCTAGATCGCTAGGGGTACCAATGTGGAGCTCGCAAGACAGGCTAATAAAATTTGTTAAAAAATCTAATGTACGTCTAAGACACCATGGTAAAATCCAAGCAAAAACTCCTAAACACACAACCAAAAAAGCAAAATTATTGAAGTCTTTGGAAATAGGTGCTTGGCCTTTTTTATAAGCGTCCTCATAGCGTTTGACGCTTGGGTCAAGTGTTTTTTGTTCTTTATCCGGAGATTCATCAGCCATGGGCAAACCCCATTATTGAATAAGCTGATGTGTTCAGTTTTTCATAAAATAAAAGCATTGCGCCAAAACTTACAAGCAACACGAACCAACCCAAGAGAATCTGTAATGACATGCCCAGAAAGAAAACCTGTATTTGAGGCACTAACTTACCTAATACTCCTAAAGCAAATTGCAAAACCGTATTAACTAAAAGAAATGGAATGCTTAGCTGAAAACCTGCTCTCATCAACATATCGCTTAAAATTACAATGCCTTTAAAAAAATCATTTAGCAGCGGCGATTCTAATGAGAACCATTCAGGGGTTAGTTTTGAATATGTTGTTAGTAAATTTTTAAATAGCATATGATGACCATCTAGCACTAAAAAGCTAGTCATAGCTGCCATCGTTAAAAATACGCTCACTACTGATCCATGATTTGCTTGGCTTGGGTTGAAAACAGTTGCAGATGAAATTCCTGCAGAGAAGCCGATAAGTTGCCCAGCAAATTCAACTGCTGCTAAAGCGAATCGAGCAATTAATCCTAGAAAAAATCCAACTAAAAATTCTGAAAAAAACCGACAGAATGCCCATGTGAAGTTTTGCCCTGTTGGAAAATAATCATCTGGTACCAGTGGATTAAACGTTAAGGTAAGAGCAATGCACGCAATAGCTCTAAATCTGCTTGAAACCTCGATTTGACTTAAAAATGGCATGCCCATTACTAAGCCAAACACTCTGGCGAATACGAAAAAGAAATGATGAAAATCTGAAAACCACAGTTCAAAGGGCAACACTAACCTCTTTAATGACTATTAGATTAAAAAGGTCGGTAGCAAAATCTTGTAAAGATCCCAACATAAATGGCAGTAACAAAACTAATACTCCAAAAACGGCTAACATTTTAGGAACAAAAGTTAAGGTTTGTTCCTGAATTTGCGTAAGTGCTTGAAGTAGAGAAATAATTACACCAACAATCAGCGCAACAAGCAAAATAGGTAGGCTCAGCTTGATGATTAACAGCACTGCTTCCCTTAATACTGAAATGGCAAGGCCTTGATCCATGAAAATATACAATTAAATCTATATAAAAATCTTGACACAAACGGGTAAATCGCGATAGATATTTTAGGTGCTATGCATTTTGTATAGGCAAAATATTTTATAATTACTTAGAGAGATGCTATGTTTGCAGTGATCAAAACCGGCGGAAAACAATACCGCGTAGAAGAAAATAACATCATTAAGATAGAAAAATTAGAGTCTATTGAGGGTGAAACAATTGTTTTTGATCATGTGCTAATGATTGGTGACGCAACAAAATCAACAGTTGGAGCTCCAGTCATTGTGGGTGCAAAGGTTGAAGCACTTATTTTGAAGCAGATGCGCGATCGAAAAGTTATTATTTTTAAGAAAAAACGTCGTCAAAATTATCGCCGTAAGAAAGGCCACCGCCAACACTTAACGGTTGTTAAAATTACGAAAATTATTGCAAGCTAATTAACAACGGGAGATTGATCCATGGCAACGAAAAAAGCTGGTGGTAGTTCACGAAATGGTCGTGACTCTGAAAGTAAACGTCTTGGCGTAAAGCGCTTTGGCGGACAGCAAGTAATATCAGGAAACATTATAGTACGTCAGCGCGGAACTAAATTTCATCCTGGTAAAAATGTAGGTATGGGCACAGATCACACCCTGTTTGCAACAATTGAAGGCGTTGTTGAGTTTTCCAAAGGTCGAGCTAATCGTTCTTTCGTGTCTGTTATTCCAGCCGCGTAAAGTTTAATTGGACACCCTTTAGCGCTTCGAATTGTTCGAGGCGCTTTTTTTATAGGTGAGTTATGAAGTTTCTTGATGAAGCAAAAATATTCGTTAAATCCGGCGATGGAGGAAATGGATGTCTCGGTTTTCGTCGTGAGAAATTTATTGAATATGGTGGCCCGGATGGGGGTAATGGTGGAAAAGGCGGGAGCGTTTGGGTGGAAACATCTGACAACCTTAATACCCTTATAGATTATCGCTATCAACAACATTTCAAAGCTGCAAAAGGTCAAAATGGATCGGGGCGAAATCGCACAGGCCCTGATTCCCCAGATGTTATCTTAAAAGTTCCTGTTGGTACTCAAATTTTAGAAGAAGACAAAGAAACCTTGATAGTTGATATGGATCAACCAGGAATGCGATATCGCCTTTTAAAAAGTGGTGATGGTGGTTTTGGTAACAGTCACTATAAAACCTCTGTCAATCAAACACCAAGACGCGCAGATCCAGGTTGGCCTGGAGATGAAAAGTGGGTCTGGCTGCGTCTTAAGCTTATAGCTGATGTGGGCCTTATTGGATTGCCAAATGCTGGAAAATCTACATTTTTATCTGTTGTTTCTCGTGCCCATCCTAAAATTGCTGACTATCCATTTACGACACTGCATCCTCAATTAGGAGTTGTGTATGCTTATGAGAAAGAATTCGTTTTAGCTGACCTTCCTGGCTTGATTGAAAATGCTCACCTAGGTCAAGGCCTTGGTCATCGCTTTTTAGGTCATGTGGAGCGTTGTGGGGCTATGTTGCACCTAATCGATGCTACTCAGGACGATGTGGTTGGAGCATATAAAACTATCCGTCATGAACTTGAAATGTATCTAGAAGGTTTGGTTGATAAACCAGAGGTGCTTGCATTAAATAAAATTGATGCACTTGATGAAGAAGAAGTAGAAGAAAAAATAAAAGAACTTGAAAAGGCCTCAGGCAAAAAAGTATTTGCTATCTCGGGTGTTTCAAAAACTGGTGTGCACGATGTTGTGACTGTCCTTATGAGCATTGTAAAACCAGACCTTGATCAAGATTACGAACGAAGCTATGAAATAGCACACGATGAAGAATCGTAAATTAAGATTTCTATAGATTTTGTTAGCCGAGCTTATGGGCATTGGATGGTTTGGGTATTCGGAATTAACAAAAAGCGAAATAAGCGGATCAATAATCCCTACCAATAAACCTGTCGTTATTTTTGATTTTGATGGAACAATTTGCGACTCTTTTTATCAATTTATTCAGGCTTTTGTTCAGTCAATTGCTGTAACCTGGGGGTTTCATTCAAAAAAATTATTGGGGTTTTCTAGCCCTAAAGCTATTGTAGATAAGCCGAGCGATCTTATAGCCATAGTTTCACAGTAGTTTGCTCGAATATTATCATAAGTTTTGGGTGGTCAGCAAAATTAGTTAAAGCATTCCAAATTTGTGGCACAGGAGACTTTATGGTTATTTCGGTATGTATATGTATTTTCTTATCCGAGTGTCGCTTGGGGAATGGCAATACGTTGTTCCTTTTCAGTTTTTTTGAGAGGAATGCCTGCATAGACACGTTTGATAGCTGATACACCAACAAGACCGCTGAATTTTTGCAATGCACGTGAGGCAATGCACTCAAATATCCATGACCACAAACTTCCTAACCAGG
>CAMDPB010000045.1 GCA_945903885.1 Candidatus Finniella inopinata | reverse complement strand
GATGTTTGGGGAGCTGGATTTTTGCAAAGTGTTTATCAAATAGCTCCTGCAAAAGCTGCTGGTATATCATCCTTAATGTTTTTAGGGATGTTGTTTGGCGCCCCTGGCCTTACTTATATGGCGGATTACCTAAAAGCCCATATAAAAATTATTATTGGCGCGGCGCTATTCATGGGCACTGTATTTGTAACCATGCTCTATGGATTTGGCTCACCTGAAATGCTATCGGTACTATTCACAGCCGTTGGCGTAGCATGTGCATACCAAATTATTGCTATCTACGTAGCCAGCACGTATGTACGAGAACGTCATGTAAGCATTACCACAGCTTTAGCTAACATGATTATTATGACGTTTGGATATTTCTTCCATACTGTAATTGGCATTATGATGGGTGATCACCAAACAGGTGGTAATTTCAGCCATGAACAATATCAATATGGCCTAAGCATTATTCCCATTTGTTTATTCATAGCTGCAATTGGATTTATGATTCAGCTAAAAAGAAACAAAGCCTAACTTACCCTTTTGTCTTCTGGTGCCTTGGCAAATACCTTGGCACTGGAAGACATTTTTCATAAAACCAGTTAACGTAAGCTGCAATATACGTTATGTTCTAGAAGAACAGTTTACATAATGAATTCATGTCTTTTGGTAATTTTTTAGCTTTATCCTTTAGTTTGTGTTTGCGATTCGTTTCTCGCATCGCTTTTTCTGCATTATTGGGGTATTATGTAGACAGGCTCATGGGTACTTCTCCTTGGTTTATGATTGCATTCACTGTGGTTGGGGTATACTTGGGTTGGTTGTCATTAGCAAAAGTAAATATTCGAAAAGAACCTGATGCTTGATCCGTTACATCAATTTCAAATAACTAAAATCATTCCATTATCGTTGAGAGGATGGGATATTTCTTACACAAACTCAGCTCTATGGATGACTATTGGCCTGAGCGTTGTTTGCTTGTTTTTCTATGTTTCACTAAGACGAGAAGCTATCGTTCCAGGCCGCCTACAAGCAACCGCTGAACTTACTTTTACGTTTTTAACGGACATGGTAAAAACCTACATTGGGCGAGAAGGCATGCCTTTTTTCCCTTTTATATTTACACTTTTTTGGTTCGTGTTAATGGGCAACATACTAGGACTTATTCCCTATAGTTTTACCTACACTAGCCATATTGCAGTAACATTTTCACTAGCAATAGTTGCATTCATTGCTGCAAATGTTGCTGGCTTTAAAAAACATGGGTTTGGAATGTTTCGGCTTCTCTTGCCAAAAGGCATACCTGTATTTTTAGCACCACTGATGGTCCTCATTGAATTAATTTCATACCTTGCACGTCCTTTTAGCTTAAGCATTCGTTTGTTTGCCAATATGATGGCGGGACATTTAATTTTGAAACTTTTTGCTAGTTTTTCGGCAATGCTTGCTGGATCTTCGCTTGCTGTCTTGGGTATAGTGCCATTAGTATTGAACATTGGCGTAACAGGGTTAGAATTTTTAGTAGCTGTATTACAAACATATGTGTTTACGTTACTAACATGCTTGTATATTAATGATGCAATTAACCTACATTAAAAATTTAAGGAGAACGTTATGGAAATCGCTGCAGCAAAAATGATTGGTGCCGGTCTGGCAATGACTGCAGGTCTTGGAGCTGGTATTGGTTTAGGAAATATTTTCAATGGAATAGTAACAGGTATTGCGCGCAACCCTGAAGCAAAAGATGAAATTTTTCGCGCAGGATTAATTGGTGCAGCGCTTACCGAAGCAATTATGCTTTTTGCACTTGGCACCGCCATGACCATGTTGTTTGCATTCTAAGCCATGCCTCAGCTTGATATAAGCACTTATACTTCCCAAATATTTTGGCTGATCATTATTTTTTCAATAATGTTTGGGGTTTTTATTGGTGTATTTTTGCCTAAATTATCAAGCATTTTTCAAAAGCGTTTTGATGCTACAAAACAAGCAGATCATCAGATTCAAATCTTGTCAGAGACAACGATGCAATTGCAAAAATCCTACGACCAAAAAAAAGAAATTGCGCTAACAGACACCCAAAATTATATCGATGAGAGCTTAGAAAAAATACGTGAAACTCAAGAAAATCGTCTGCAGAGCTTAGAAAGAGAAATTCAGCAAGAATTGAAGTCGTTGCATGGTAGTTATAAACAGCAACATATTGATTTTGAGGAAACTTACAAAGACATTGTTGATGAAGCCGTCACTCAAATATTAACAAAATTAGGCATGAAAAATGGACGCTAGTTTTTTTATTCTCATCAGTTTTTGTGTGTTCGGTTTTATATTTATAAAAAAATTCTGGCCAAGCATTATTGAGCTTTTGGATCAGCATATTGCTAACATTAAAAATGAATTTTTTCAAAAAAAAACTAGCATCTCAGAGCATGAAAAATTAAGAACGTTATACCAAGAGCGATTGCAACATTTACATGAAGAAATAGAAGAGCTTAAAACATCTGCATCTCAAAAGCTTGATTTCTTAAAAATCAAACTACATACAGAACTAGACGTTCAGTACGCCTATCGTCAGAAAAGCTTCCAACAAATCGTCCATAGAATGCAGCGACAACAGCGAAAAACCCTGCAAGTAAGGTGTGCTGAGGAAATTTTAGACCGCGTTAAAATGGAGCTTAAAAAAAATCCATCATTTGACGATGAATATATGGTATCACTGTTGGGAGCGCATAAAGAAGGTTGTAGTTTGCAGTCATGACTCGTTGGAATAATGAAACTCTGAAAAATGCTTTAGAACTTAATATTTCTTTTCCTGTTACAGCACATACTTTGTGTGTTGATAGTCGTCAATTACAACATGGCGATATCTTTATTGCCCTTGCAGGAACACAAGACGGTCATAATTTTGTGCGTCAAGCACTTGATAAAGGCGCTGCTTGCGCTATTGTCGAGCGTGCTCCTGAGAACACTAATGATCAAGATAAACTCATTTATGTTAACAATACTCAGAAAGCACTTGAAGATCTTGGGGTTTATGGCAGATCAACAGCGCCAAAACTAAAGGCTATTGCTGTCACAGGAAGTGTGGGAAAAACAACAACCAAAGAAATGCTACGCTCAACCCTGCATCACTTTGGCCCAACAATTTATTCTAAAGCTAGTTACAATAATCATCTCGGTGTGCCGTTAAGCTTAGCCCTATTACGACAAGATAGTGAGTTTGGAGTATTTGAAGTCGGCATGAATCACAAAGGTGAAATTGCCCCTCTTTCAAGAATGGTTGAACCTGACATTGCAATCATTACAACTATTGCTCCGTCACATATCGGAAACATGGGATCTCTTGAGGATATTGCTGATGAAAAATGTGATATTTTCGCAGGACTAAACCAAAATGGAAAAGCACTATTACACGGTGATCACCCCTTGTTTGAACGCATGAGAGATAACGCAAAAAATTATGGGGTTAAAAATATATTTACAGTGGGGCGCAAGGCTGGGTTAGATGCAAGGCTACTGCATTACCAACCCATGCAGCAGGGAAAGCGTTCATTAATTACGGCGGAAATTTTTGGAAAAATTGTAGCATATCCTTTGCAATTCCCAGGTGAGCACTATGCATTCAACAGCTTATACGCACTGCTTACCGCAGAAATACTTGGACTAGACCTTGGGCAAGTTATGCAGCAACTAGCAAAAGTGCAGCCGGTCACAGGACGCGGGCAAATGCTAAATTTACAACTAACAAATGGTCAAACTATTTTTGTTTATGACGATGCTTATAACGCAAATCCAGCATCTATGACTGCTGGCCTAAAATCCTTTTGTTCTATGCACCATGAAGGAAGAAAAATTGCTGTAATTGGTCAAATGGGCGAATTAGGCAAAGAAAGTGATATGTACCATATTGAAATAGGAAACTTTCTTAATACTCTGCCTATTGATTGTGTTCATGTGATTGGCACAAATGCAAAATGCCTTTTTGATACTATTAACAAAGAAAAGCGTGGTCTTTGGTTTGAAACTATTGATGAGCTTAAGGAACGATTTATTCATACATTAGAAGGTAAAGAGAGCATTTTCTTAAAAGGCTCTTTGTCTCAGCGCCTTCCAGAACTTGTAATGCACCTAAGAAATCAACTAAAAGCAGTTGCGTAGCGCAAAGTAAATCACCTGACACTCGAATAAAAAATACTATTTCTTTAGGCATCTTGCCACATTAGTAAAAAAAATTCTTCCCGCCCTCACCATCCGACAGATCAAAAATCTTTTATTTTGCCGGTTTTTGTGATATATGTAAAGATCATCATGAAGATAATCCATGAAAGAATTGTCATGCGCAAATTTTTCCAAGCATTTTTGCTAATCTTAACTTGTCTATCAAGATGGCAAGCATTTGCTGTTGAGCCATTAAACGATCAACAAGTGAGGGCAGTGCGCGAAGCCATCGCCCCCAAGATAGAGGAATGGAAAAGTCAGGCGCGTACAGATTGGGATGCGATTGCCATTTTAAATCAGGCAAAGCAATGGCTTAGACCGAGTGCTGGCACTACTAATCCTTTAGCAGAAGAACTGTTGTCTGTTTATAATCAATCCTGTTGTGGCAGCACAAAAGAGTTTGTGGTGAAATTAACCGCAGGCATTATGCTGGGTAATGGCTTTAAAAATGGCGTGGTGAATATTCGCCTGAAAGTTGATGAATTAACTACTTATCGTGATGCAGTTACCGAACTTAGCCAACACTTCACCAGCGCCCCGCTATCCGAAGCGCATTTTAGAACCACAGGATCTGCTGGCAGCGTTCGCGGTCATGTGGATGCCGTGAATTCCTCGTTTGCCCCAGCTGGCAAAACTGATCCAATTGCCTTGGTCATACCTACCGCTCCAGTGACTCTGGTAAGCACCAGTCCAGCTGGTCAGGCAATAGCTAAACGATACGTGGATTCTGAACTTAATGCTAATAGTACAGATTTTCCGGAAAAATGCGACCACACAGAGATTGTGATTGAGCACGCGAAAACGAAAATTGGTAGTATTGAGGCCGCAGTAAAGTACGATAACCCCGCAGTGGTGGTGTTTGCTAACACACACCCTATTCATTTCGGCAAACGACCAAATGATGACGCCCTGCCCAACAATCAAGAAGTGTGCATTTTTCGCTGTACTGATCTAACGGACAAACTAGGTGCTCAAAAAGATTCGTTTTGGCCTTTTGATCAGACAGGTGGCGTTTATGCGAGCGGAATAAAGATTGTGCGGACGACTGGTACGACTCGTGCTTCTTTTAAACTAGCTCATCCTCAAGGTTACCCTATAGGTCTAATTTTTTCAGCTGCTCCATCAGTCGCAGCACCCTCAGCTACTGATAGTCGTGCAGTTGCCGACTACCGGGAACTGATTAATAAAATTGTTGAACATCAGTTTATCATGGCAATTATAAATGGTCATGATACTTTGATTACCGGGAACTTTGGTCTGGGTATTTTTCCGAATAATGGAGATGTGGTTGCTGATGCTTACATCAATTGTCTGCGCAAGTTTAATAAACGCATTGCAAGGGTAGTATTCACTTACTTGGAACCTGAATCAACAAACCCGCGGATTGCTATATTTGGCCGAAAGATGCTGGCGTCAAAAGCACTGATAGAGCAGGAGAGAGATTCTGAGTCCTAACTGTCATTTATAGAAGACAACTGCCGCACGCTCAAGGCAAAACCTGTTGTAGTGCAAAGACTACTGAGCAACTATTATCGTCACTTAGGAAATACAATAGTATTCCTCAGCAGCATTTTCCCCTTTTCTTAATGGAATACGAATTTAGATTTGATGTTGCTCCTGTGACTAAGCAAGTCATCTTGCTTAAATTATAGAAACGTAAACAGCTTATCTAGGCTACTCTTTATTAATTTTCTGACTTGAATAATTTAATTCAATCTGCTCCCTTATATAGTATCTAAATTTTAAAACCGATGTTGCTAAAGTGAGTTTATCCAATATTGATCTAGGTATTCTGGTCCTATATGTTGTAGCAATTATTTCTATTGGCTGGATGTCTGCTAAAAAGGTAAAAACTCTTGATGATTTCGCAACTGGCGGACGTCAGTACACTAGTTTTTTTATCACAGCAACTTTAGCATCATCATTCATAGGTGGTGGCTTTACCACAGGACTTGCTGAGAAAGCTTATACTTTGGGGCTTATCTATGTAATTGCTTTATGGGGGTTTAGTTTAAAAGAGATTTTGGTTGCTAAGTTTATTGCACCACAAATGGTTAACTTTCCAACGGCCTACTCTGTTGGTGACATAATGGGGCAGTTGTATGGAAGAAGAGCAAAAGTCTTCACTGGTGTATCAGCATTCTTAGTCTGCGCCGGGATTTTAGGTGCGCAATTGATGGCGTTTGGACATATTTGTAATGTACTTTTAGGAATTTCTTCACAACTTGGAGCTTTCATTTGTGCACTAATAGTAATGGCATATTCAGGATCTGGCGGCATGCGTGCAGTTGTTGCAAATGACACTTTGCATTTTTGCGTATTAATGGTTTCATTGCCCTTGGTGTTTTTCTTTGGCGTTGAAGCTATAGGTGGATTTGATAAATTGTATTTTTATAGCACTGTGAATTTTTCTAATAATGTTCCTTATTCTTCTATTGCCCTTGTTTTTTTAAGCTTTTTCTTTGGCGAAACATTAGTGCCACCTTATGTTCAACGTTTATTGATTGGTAAAACCATTAAGCATACCATTCGTGGTAATATGGCTAGCGGTATTCTTTCTATTCCATTTTTCTTAATGATTGGTTTGATTGGTGTTATTGCCTTAGTGATGAGCCCCGATTTGAACCCTAACCTTGCATTGCCGTATGTAGTTCTAGAAGTAATGCCCATCGGCCTAAAAGGATTTGCGGTTGCTGGCATGATGGCGATTATTCTATCATCCGCAGATTCATTTTTAAACGCAGCATCTGTTTCAATCACACATGACGTGTTAACCCCTATGATGCCACGCTTGACAGAGGTGCAAAAATTATTAATTTCTAAATACTCAACCTATTTTGTTGCGGTCTCTGGTTTACTTTTCACATTATCATTAGAGAGCGCGATTGATATTTTGCTTGAAGCGTATATGTTCTGGACTCCTGTTGTTTTAGTTCCTTTCGTGGCTGGTGTAATGGGTGTCAAACGCCCTAAAGAAGCCTTTCTATACAGTGCAGCCACGGGCATTGCGGTTGTAACTATTATCCGCCTTCTTTCTTTGAGACACTCTGCATACTTCGAAGTAAGTATTTGGGGGATTCTTGCAAATTTTGTCGTTTTTTTCTTATATCGACCGATGCCAAGCTTTTCAAGAAAGCCAGTATAAATGCGTTGGGGATTATGATAGCGTGTACACTAAATTGATGCTCAAAAAGTAATGGTGCAAGATATGCTTTCTCATAATTCACAGACACTTTATGGCACTACCATTGTTGCGATTAGACGAGAAAATCACGTTGTTATGGCAGGCGACGGTCAAGTAACTCTGGGCGCTCAAATTATGAAAGGTAAAGCCAGAAAAATTCGTCGTATTGGCGGCGGAAGAGTTCTTGCAGGTTTTGCAGGCGCCACTGCTGATGCATTTGCGTTACTTGAAAGACTTGAAACAAAACT
>CAMDPB010000044.1 GCA_945903885.1 Candidatus Finniella inopinata | reverse complement strand
ACATGTACAAGACTTGTTCGAAAACCCTTTGAATACAAAAGAGCTGAACGACTACAGCACGGTGGTGATTGACCCTCCGCGTGCTGGTGCTGAAAAGCAAATACAGCAGCTGGCCCTAAGCAAGGTGCCACTGATTATTTATATTTCGTGTAATCCACATACTTTTGCCAGAGATGCCAAAACCTTAGAAAATGGTGGCTACACCTTGGAAGTTGTGCACCCTGTGGACCAGTTTTTATGGGCTGCCCATTTAGAAGTGGTTGGGATTTTTAGGAAATAAAATAGTCATACTACACACTGAATGGCAATAAATTCATAAAGCCCTTTCATTTTATTGCTGAGTAGTTCAAAATTTTTACATGGACTACTGACCGATGAAAAGGAATACGTATGAAATGCTTGCGTTTAGTCTGTTTAGTTTCTTTTATTATTACCCCTATTTTTGCATCAGATTCTGATTCTGATGCTGATTGGGAAGATTTAGCTAAACAAAAAGTAAGGACCAACCCACTGAGCAGTGCATTCACAAAAAGCTCTGACCATGACGAAAGTGATGAATCAGACACAGATGTTGCTGCACCCCGAAAAAATCCCAAATTAGCAGCCCTACAGCTTTCTTTGCTTGATATGCGTGCCCTTCTGGATAAAGTTTTTAATTCATTAAATGCAGCACAACCCAATTTTGATGAAGCTATCGATGCGCTAAGTCAGCACCAACATTTGCTTGCTGAAAAAATACCCGGTATGGTTCTGCAGTTTCAGCTTCTTAAAAAAGAACTACAGGATGCATCAGCGCAATCCAAGGGAGATAACGAAACAAAAGACAATGCTTGATTGCACATGAAGATAAGACTCCGTTGTTTCATCTGCTTTCTTTTTTGCTTTCATTTTCGGTTTTTTGTTTCATCTGCCCTGTTTTCCGTCTCGCTTTAGTAGTGCCGTACTATCATTATATTGATTTTCCCCGAAGGGATGTCCGTAAGAATGGACTTACCTAACATAGGTTATCCAAGGCAGGTAATCAGAAAAGTTCTGAGAACTGCGCATCAGACTAACGGGAACATCCCGTATCCAGATCAGGCATACTTAGCACGGTATGCTGGGCTTAGATAATAACTGGCACAAATATCAAATGTGGAGCATTTTGCTATTTGGCGGGCAGAAGTATTTTACGTACGGCACCACTAAAGCGAGAGGCGAAAAAGCAGACAAAGCAAAAACGTAGATGCTATGGATCAGGTGCTAATGAATAATTACATTGAATGACCGTATCTTCCTTTAAGGCAAACAATGAGTGAGATTTTGAGAGTTGTATATTAGGCGTTTGAAATAAGAAAAGGTGTGAAAATGCAGATTGTGCTGCTTGTCCAAACAAGTCTTTTATCAGATTCAATAGATAGATCAAAACAACAATCTTTCATATCTGTTATGTGATCTAATCATGTCATGAAGTAAGAAAATAATCAAATTTTAAAAAGATGTCCCATTGCTTTTTACTAAAATTTTAAAAAACGTGGAAACGAATGTATGTCGTTTGTTTCTTACTCAGGGTTTTACTAAGAAAAGTAATAATTTTCTTAGTTCTTAAACCACTCCGCAGCCATTAGCAGTGGAGCGTACAAATCTTCTTCCATGGGAATAGTAACGCTTTTTTCTTCTTCTGCACTTGGTGCGCGAGAAACAAAAGTTATTTTAGGAGCATTATGTATAATTGCTAGGGGGGTTTGCTCATCGCCCTCTCCCATCACTAATGTGGCTGATGTTGCTAGAGCATCAAGCAAGTTGATTTTGGTAACACGCATGGGCTGACCAAAGATATCTGGCCTATTGATATAAGAATATAAAGGCTCAAATCCACACCAGCCAAGGGTTATACCTGTAACCCCCCAACGCATGGGGGTTGTATGGCTATCGGTAATAATAACCCCTAAGTTTTCTATGGAAAATTTAGCAGCTAAATGTTTCCAAACGGTATGCGCAACTGCTTGCAAATTTTGGGGGTATAAAATATACGCACCATTACTGTTTGATTCATCAATTCCGGCAGATGGAATAAGGATATTGTCTTTAATGGTAAGGTATAGATCATACGGATTGTGATCTGTATACAAAATACTATCTGCTTCACGGGCTATAAGCTCACGTTTGGAAATAGATGATTTTTCCACCACCCGCCCCTGGCAAAGACTAACAATTTTAGAGGTGATAGCCAGAATATCCCCATCATTAAGGTTAGTAAGGTATTTGTCGAGAATATTTTCTAGAGATTCTCGCAATGTCACCTTGTGTGTTTTGATTGGGCTAGTCTGCATGCTGAAGCGCTGCTAAAACCGTGTTGCTTAATAACTTTGTAATGGTCATTGGGCCTACGCCAAAAGGAACCGGTGTTAACCACCCTGCTACGTTAGCTACTGATGGATGGACATCCCCCAGCAGTTTGTTTTCATAGCGGGTCATACCTACGTCAATAACAACTGCTCCTGGTTTTATATAATCAACTGTTATGAAATGAGGCTTGCCAATTGCGGCAACAATAATATCTGCTTCACGACAAATAGTTTTCACATCGGTAGACTGGGAATGAACCATTGTAACTGTAGCGTTTGCCGCCTCAAGTAAAAGGGCCATGGGCCGTCCTACTAAAAGAGAGCGTCCGAATACTACTGCGTTTTTTCCTCCTGGATTTATAACTTGATTGATCAAATCCATACAACCAAGGGGTGTGCAAGGAATAAATGCAGGGCGTCGGCTCATTAAAAGCCCAAGATTATGTGGAGTAAGGCCATCAACATCTTTTGCTGGGTTTAAAGCATCTAATAATGAATTGGCATTTAAGCCTTTTGGTAATGGTAATTGAATAAGGATGCCATCAACAGATGGGTCGTTATTAAGTTCTTCAAGAGCTTCGTGAAGTTTAGCCTGCGTTATGTCGTGCGCAAACTTCAATACCCTTGATTCTATGCCAACTTTATTACAGGCCTTTTGCTTTGCGGCCACATAGACAAGACTAGATGGGTGCTCTCCTACCAAGATAACGGCAAGGCACGGCGCTCTGCCGCTGGTTAATTGAAACTGTTTTACAGTTTGTTCAACGAGTACCTGCTTAGAAGCCGCCAGAGTTGTTCCACAAAGAATTTTGGCTGATTGATTGGTATTGAAGTCTATCACCTATAAATTTTTAAGCTGCTGATTTAGTAGTTTTTCGCGCAGGCTTAAAGCTTACCGTTTTTAGGCCAGAAACTTGCTGATATGTTTGTGCATCAATCCGTTTCAGAGCTTTCATTACTTTTGTAAAGTACATGTTTTGATATTTGGAAACTGGGGAATGATAGAATTTCACAGCCTTTTCCCAAGACCCATGAATACGCCTTAAAGATGCTAAATACTTAGCTGCATAGGGTACGTTGTTATAAGGGTCTAAAAATTCTTCAGCGTGCTTAAAACGTTTTTGGTGGTAAGCATAGTTAATTTGCAAAACACCAATATTAATGTCGATTATTCCTTGGTTTCGAAGGTCACGAATATATTGTTTTGCAGCATCATGATTGGTAAACATGCGAGCTTTTCCATTACAATTTACAGCATATGGAGTGTGTTCAGACTCGACAGCACCAATAGCTGCCAGCAAACCTGCGGGAACTCCATGTTCTTGCTCAAGCTGCTTAATTAAATTTTTGCAATCTTTTTTTGAAAAAGCTGACCTATTTTTGGTTTTAATTAATGGAGTAATCATTGCACTTACTGGCTGCAAGTTGCTTAAAGTAACAAGCAATGGGAGAAAAAAACGACTCAATTTATTCTGCATACTGACAAACCTCCTGAACTTCCGGAACATAATATTTTAGCATATTTTCAATGCCTGATTTTAATGTCTCTGTTGAACTAGGGCAGCCACTGCATGCCCCGCGAAGCTTTAAATAAACGACCCCATCTTTGAAAGATTCAAAAGTTATATCTCCACCATCCATAGCCACTGAGGGGCGAACGCGTGTATCAATAATCTCTCGAATTTGCTTAATAAGTGGATCCGATTCATCTACAGTTTCTTCGGTATTTCCTGTGTAGATTGGAAGTCCATTAATGAAGTGTTCCATTAAAAGCCCAAGAATAACTGGCTTTAAAACATACCAGTCAAAAGACTCGTGCTTTGTGATAGACACATAATCAACGCTAAAAAAAACGCCTTCAATTCCTTCAACAAAAAGCAACCTTTTAGCGAGCGGGGATGCCGATGCGTCTTGGTTCCTTTTAAATTCAAGGGATCGTATACCTAAATCCTCAGTCAATACCGGATTTTCCGGTATAAATTTTAGAGTCTGTGGATTTGGAGTTTCTTCGGTTTGAATAAACATCAACCTCTTCCAAATATTGACCTTAACTTATTCACTACACGTGAAGTTAAAGAATCACTACCATTCTCTTGTAGCGTACTTTTACTGTCTTTGGCAAGAGTATCATCTGAAGCGCCTTCTTTTGTTGGCTTTTCATCAATATCGACATCTTGAAACTCGTGCACTTCTTCATGTTCGTGATCTTCTTCAGCTGGATGTTCTGGCGCAGCCAAAACAGACACATGAGTACGCTCAGATTTTTCTGAATTTGGTCTTACCGGCTCTGCTGATTTCTCAACTTTTTTAATTTCTTCTTTTTTAGGTTCTTCTGGTTTTTTTTCTTCTGAGTTGGCTTCTTCTTTAGGAGCTTCTGCTGGTTTTGCAGACGCTTCTTCGTCTATGCGTAATGGCAAATATGCTGGCTTACCATCACGTGAAATAAGCAATAAAATATTTTTACGCTTCTCTTTTTTAGCTTGTTTGACAATTAAATCAAAGTCAGTCGGTGATTCAAGCGCTTTATGGTTTGCTTCTTCAATTATGTCGCCCTTCATCAACAAGCCTTGATCTCCAGCCGTGCTGTTTGGATCAACGCGAATAATCATCACGCCTTTTGATTCCTTATTTGCTTCTTTCAAGCGTTCTTTAAATTCTTCTGGAATTTTACTAATTTCAAGGCCTGCAATTTTGACTGTCCCGGAAATTTCTCCTGATGCTATTTTTTCTTTTTGATCATCTTTTTTGGCATTTGGCATTTCTTCAACTTTAATTTTGACTTCAACGACCTTACCTTTTTCTGTATTTTTGTCTTTGCGCCAAATTTTCAAGTTTATAAATTTACCAATTTCTGTTTCTCCAACCATTCTGGATAGGATATATGATTCGGTAACCTTTTTGCCTTCAAATTCAAGGATGATATCGCCGCTTTCAAGCTTACCTTCTGAAGGACCGCCTTCTATAACACTGCCTATAATAAAGCCCGTATCCTTTAAGCCTTGGCTTTCTGCCATATCCTCATTCAAACCTTGAATGCGAATACCCAAATGACCACGACGAGTTTTTCCATACTTCACTAGCTGATCAACTGTTTGACGGGCAACATTCGTTGGAATGGCAAACCCAATACCGATATTTCCACCTGTATTTGTTATAATGGCGTTATTGATACCAATAACTTTGCCGTTAATATCAAACAATGCTCCACCTGAGCTACCCACATTGATTTGGGCACTGTGTTGGATAAATTCAAAGTCTTGCTGCATCCCGGATGGAACATAACGCCCTTTGTGAGAAACCACGCCAACTGTAACGGTTCCACCAAAATTAAATGGGTTTCCAATGGCAATAACCCAGTCACCTGTCTTAACTTTATCGGAATCAGCCCAATCAACGGTTGGAAGATTACGCTTCTCCGCTGGTAGACTACTTAAATCAAGTTTGATAACAGCTACATCGTTGCGCTCGTCTGATGCTAGCAATGTTCCTGGAATTTCGGTTTTGTCTTCTAGCACAACTGTTAAAGTTTTAGCTTCTGAAACCACGTGGTGATTAGTAACCACGTATGCAATTTTACTATCGCAATGAATGATAAAACCTGCACCTACTGCTTGCATTTTTCGTGGGCGTTCCATTTGCCCCATAAACTCACGGAATAATTCTTCTAAAGGATTACCAGGACCCATGCGACCCATAGGTGGCAGGCCTGGCATTGCCATTCCACCACCATCATTCTGGCGTTGCTCAACCACTTGAGTTGCTTGAACGCTTACCACCGCAGGTAAAAGTTTATCAACCACACTTGAAAAACCTTTGCTAGCATCAAAAACAACATTAGGCGTATCATTCCTTTTAGATGCCTCAGCGTTTTCCGCCAATAGTGATGTGCAAAAGAAAAATAATGGTAAAGCTAAAAAGCGCATAGTTCCTCTAGTCCCTGAAAATTTAGTTTTTATTTTAGTAAAATCATTCACTTCTTTGGCAAACAATTCGTTAAGTGTTTAGTATATTCATTATTTGTCGAAAGTAAAAAGGATGATCCAGGTTTTATACTTTGGCGATACGATTCAATAGTACGATAGAATTCATAGAATTCTGGATCAACTCCAAATGCTTCAGCCGCAATTTCTATTGCTTTGGCATCGCCACCACCGCGAATTTCTTCTGATTTTTTATTAGCTTCTGCCAAAATAATAGTTTTGTCCTTATCTGCCTTAGCCCGAATCCCAATAGCTGCTTCTTCACCCTTTGCGCGACTTTCTTTAGCAAATCGCACAAGTTCTGAGTTCATTCTGGCAAATACAGCATTCCTATTTTCGGTAGGCAGTTCCGCACGAATAATTCGCACATCAATAATTTTTATTCCCAAAGGTTCGGCAATGGTGCGTACCTCTTCCAAAATTTGATGCATGTTATCAGAGCGTTCTTTACGAAGCATCGTCCCAAGCTCAACCTTACCAAGCACGTTACGTACCGAGCTGCTAATAATTGCTTCTAAACGCACGTGTAGCCCTGATTCTGACGCAGGAGTTACTGATTGGAAAAACTTCAGTGGATCAGAAATTCTATAGCGAGTATACGTGTTTACCCACAAACGCTTTTTATCTTGAGTCAGCAATTCAATTGGAGGCAAATCATGATCTAAAATTCTGGTTTCATAAAATAAAACTTCTTCAATAAATGGAATTTTAATCTTTAGGCCAGGTTCTGTATGAATACGTCGATATTCTCCAAAACGCAGAACGATTGCTTGAGTTGTTTGGTTCACTATAAACAATGAATCCCCTAGCAAAATAAAAACAAGCACAGGCAGATAGCGCAACCAAATTGGAATATGTCTTAGCATTTACGCGTCCTCCTTCTTATTCAACAAAGGAATCGGCGTTAATTGATTGTAGTTTTGCAAGGACTTAGACAAATCATGATCCACTATTGTTACTGTTGCTTGTTTCATTAACTGATCCATGACTTCTCTGTGCATGCGAATACGCGTAATTGTTGGATTTTTTCGATTGGATTTTAGGACTTGAGTAAATCTTGATGTTTCACCTTCAGCACGTGCCACAACTTCTGCCGCATATGCCTCAGCACCTCGCAAAATACTTTCAGACTGACCACGGGCTTTTGGCAAAATGTCATTGCTATAGCTTTGCGCCTCGTTACTTAAACGATCTGCATCAACGCGTGATGCTTGCATGTCATTATAAGCATCAACCACTTGTGGTGGAGGAGATACTTTCTGCAATCTAAAACTAGTAATTTGCACACCCGTATTGTACATATCAAGAATTTTTTGCAAAAGCTCTTGTATTTGGTTGCC